>JABHFC010000380.1 GCA_018676275.1 Gammaproteobacteria bacterium
GCAAGAAGCCATTGCCGATGTGCGGGAATATGTGGCGGTGTATTACAACTCAAGACGTCTACATTCGACGCTGGGTTACAAGACACCAATGGATTATGAAAATACGCTTAACAAAGTGTCCGAGATCGGTTGACCACTACAATCACATCACTGTGAAGTTCACCCAGCCGATTTGCGGCACTCCTGAAGCCGATAGACTTTGTAATCCCCATTAAACTCAATATCGTACCCAGTACCGGAAAAATGGAAACAGAAATCCCGGCATACTTGATGCTATCGGTGTACCAGAAGATAACCAGGCCCAGCATAATGCTACAAAAAATAATGATTAGAAATGTAACTAAAGTATCGCGGCTAGTCAGACGTCCAATTTCTTTAGTGATTACAGCACGCTCTTTTTCAAGAGTGTCCGGTGAAGGAGGGGCTTGTTCAATATTAAAATTCATATGTCTTTAATATTTTCCAGTGCTCTGCTTGGGGGAGAGAAAGAATAAACTGTCTTTGCTCCCAAGTCGACGTAAATAGGGAAGAAACAGACCATAATGCGACCATATTAAAACATATATGTAGCTCAAAGTAATTATAATTATCAGTGACTTAGGTCACAAAACTCATCTTTAGCCATTTTTATCAGGTTCGAACAAATCCTTAATATGAGTGATATTATGTTCTTTGGTGGGCGGTATTTATACAGGAACAATTGAATGAAAAAACAGACTTACATACTCGTGATTGCCTGTCTTCTGGCAGCTTGTACTTCTACACCTCCGAAGCGACAACATGATTTATGTTCGGTTTTTGAGCAAAACCCGGACTGGTACGAGTATGCCAGACAGGCACAGAATACATGGGGAATACCTAAACACATTCTTATGGCCTTTGTCAGGCATGAATCAAGCTATAAGGAAAACGCCAAAACCCCCTATGAATGGTTTCTCTTTATCCCGCTTGGACGACAATCTTCAGCAAAAGGATATGCCCAGGCAAAGGATCCGGTTTGGAAAGAATATAAGAAGGAGCGAGGAGGTTTTTTCAAAAGTCGTGGAGATATGGAAGATGCTCTTGATTTCATAGGTTGGTATAACAGTAAAACTCATAAGCAATTAGGGATTTCCAAATGGAATGCCAGAGATCTTTATCTTGCCTATCATGAGGGAAGGGGTGGTTATAAGCGTGGTACTTACAAGAAGAAACCAGAATTAGTCAAGTATGCAGACAAAGTTGCAAGGACAGCTAGTGAATATGGTGCTCAATTAAAAAAATGCGAAGAGCAATTCAAATGTAGTAAGTGGTATCAAATCTGGCCTCTTTGCAGTTAATCTTTGAAGACAACAGATTTCCCGAGATCTGATATCTTTGTTGCTTTTAAAACAACAACAAGCAACATCTTCAAACGTTGATCGCAATACCTAAAACAAGTATGTTCATTAGCGATAGGTATTGGGAGTTATCTGAACATGCAGTTTCAATCTAGAAGTTTAATAAAATTGTTTTTCATTTCGGTATGTCTACCGCTGTTTCTATTTCCGGGTTTCATCTTTGCAGACAGCACACCTGGTTTAGAATCAGTTTATGGCGATCTGCAAAAACCACCGGCAAACGTAGTTTTAATACTTTTCGATTGGGCCAGACGTGATGCAATAGGCGTGTACTCGGAGAAGGATGTTTCAACTCCGAATATCGACAAACTGGCAAAAAGGGGAGTGCGCTTTGACAATGCCTATACTACGGCGGTTTTGTGTAGCCCCGCCCGCGCTTCACTGATTACCGGTACTTATCCTCATGCCCACGGAATTCGTAAGACAATGTATCCTGCAGGCATTAATGGTGGATTGCCGACCATGTACCAGGAAGCCATTGCCAATCCATTTAATGATCAGCGTTTTAGCCTGGCAATTAACTTTCCGAAATATATTACCAACTCCGGATTCGCCACAGCACACATTGGCAAATGGCATCTTGGAACCGGCAACCCGGGTTTCTTTGATGTGTTCAAGTCCTATAACTCCCTGATGCCACACTGGGTGAATGAGCCAAACAAATCGGCTTACCGGGAAGACATACAAACTAATGAAGGCATCCGTTTTATTCAACAGAATGTCGATCGTCCTTTTTTCCTGTACCAGTCCTTTTACACTCCACATGCGCCGTTTCAACCACCGCAAAAATATGTGGACATGTATAAGAACAGGTCAATTGACCATAAAAATTATTATGCAGCAGTTAGCAGCCTGGATAACAATGTTGGACGTATAGTCAAAATTCTTGAAGAAAATAAAATACTCGATAACACACTGATCATTATATCCACTGATCATGGCGGTTCATTTCAATCGCGGCCCGGGTCATATCGCGGAATGGGAATAGCTTACGATGAATCGGCCAGAATACCGTTGATCATGCATTGGCCTGATAGATTACCCAAGAATACTATTTGGAAGTCTGGTGTTAGTTTGGTTGATATTGCACCGACGATATTAGCCGCAACCGGAATAAATACGAAAAGTAGAATTATGGAAATCGTTACCGGACGCGAGGGATCTCCTTTTCATGGTCGAGATCTGATTAGTGAAATCAAATCGGGTGTTGATGGGTGGCCGAATCCAGTGTTTATACAAAACTTGCCGGAGGCTGCCATAGAAAATTCCTGGTTTGATGAACGGGCAATGCGAAGTGAAAACTGGAAGTTGGTCTTACGTGATTTTACAGCCGATCCAAGGGCACGCAAAAATGCTTTTTTTAATATCGTCAGCGATCCCGGTGAAAAGACAAATCTTTATTCCAGCAAAAAACATCGTAAGTCGCTTATACAGCAGTTAAAGCTTATGCTTGCAAGTGCAGAGAACCTGAAGGATACGCTAACGATTAAACTTGCAAAAAAAGAATTGGAAATACTCAGTAAGAACGAAGAGTATGAATACAAACTTTATTGAGAGAACGACAGTATTTTAAAACCCTGAACACAAAATTGTAAGTGTGTGATTATTTTTCAGCTAAGCGGCAGAAGCTACCGCTTTCGGAACTGGCTTTCTAATAGGTATTAATTCTGATTGCTTAGTACAAACTGCATTCAAATCCATTTCCTGACATTCATCAGGACTTCCATGTAAAGAAATTTTATTATTAACATACTCACCTTTTAAGGTAACTGTGTACTTATCCGGCATGATTGTTTTGAAAACCTGGTTATATTTTTTCACCAACATTCGTGTTTCAAAAAACCCATCCTTTAAATTGTAATAACCGGAATATGTATAATTACTATCACCACCTGTGAGACGACCACTTTCAAGTATCACAACGCCGAAGAATTCCATGTTATTTCCGGAAAAAACAACTGACCACACACCTTCGCAATTACTATTTTTCATATCTTTAAAGGGATCCAGACCCATATACCAAAATTGTTATCACTCCTATTATACTGTCCAGGGCTTTCCGCGCTGTAAATCAGCCCAATTATGGCTACGGGTTCACAATAATAAGCAGTAGAGCAAAGTGGCGGGAAGATCGATTTCTTTAAGTCTTTGTATTGTATGGTGGCTATAGGCGCACAATCATCAGATTTTGAATGTCCGCTATCGCTACCCAACACGGTCGTTTGTTAGACTAGCGAATACTTATCTCAAATACAGTGGAGTATAAAATGTGAAAACTGCAATCACCTTATCAACTTCGGCAAGAATTGTAGTTATGCTCCTCGGTATTAGTTTCGCATTTATCGCGCAGGCTGATGAATGGTACCCGTCACGGTACGGGGTAAAGGATGTAATTGGAGCAGCAAATAATCTAAATGCAGATAAAGTTCGTAGTGCAGCAAGCCTGGTGGAGGCGGGCAAAGTATATTCTCTCGCTGTCAGTTTAAATTCAAATTGGCCAGCTACAAGGGGTCGTACTTTTCACTTGAGTGTGAACTCAGTAACGAGTCCCCTGGGTCCAAATAAATTAACAGGGCATGATGATCTTTTGATTTCACATTTGGCATTGGGCACATCAGTAGATGGCCTGGGGCACGTTGGGATCAACTATCGCTATTACAATGGTTTGACAGAGGAGGAAGTGTATTCAGCTACCGGACTGAAGAAACTTGGTTTAGATAAAGTACCTCCAATAGTCACCAGAGGTGTATTGTTGGATATGGCTAGTAATGCAGGCGTAGAAAGCCTGGAAGCCGGGACTCAATTCAATTCCAGGGAAATTAAAACTGCTGCAGCTCGTCAAGGAATAGAAATTGGCAAAGGTGATGTGGTGATTTTTCATACCGGTTGGATGGCAATGCTAGAGATTGATCCAAAACGCTATATGTCGGAGCAACCGGGACTGGGAAAGGATGGGGCACAATATTTGGCAAACCTCGGAGTTGTACTAGTCGGCGCTGATACCAGGACACTTGAAGTACAACCCTACGCAGATGGAGAGATTGCTCCTGTACATCAAATTCTTCTTGCCAGGAACGGAGTTTATATTCTAGAGCACGTGAGAACGATGAATCTGGCAGCAGATAAAACTTACGAATTTCTATTCGTTATGGCAGCAGCAAAAATAGAAGGAGCCGTGCAGGGAATGGTTCATCCTGTTGCAATTAAATAGTTCACAATAATAGTATTGAAAGAATGCAATCCTCAAAAACAAGCACATCAAATCACAAGACATTTTTGTCACGCAGGGCTTTTCTAAAAACCGCAGGCTTGTCCAGCACAGCAATAGCTGGCGGGCTGGCAACGAAGGGTGCCTTTGCCGGTAATGCTCTGGGATCAGCAGCCCCGGGAAAGCAGTGCGGTTTCTATCAGTTGCCGGGCGATTTTGTTTATTTGAACAGTGGCACTGAGGGCTCTATGCCGGAATGCGTGCTAACTAATTTGCAAAATAATTTGCTCAAATGGGCCAGTAACCCCACCTGGTCTTATGAACTTGACCAGGAGCTTGGAAAAAGACAGGAATTAAACCGCACTCAAGTAGCGCGGTTTTTAGGTGTTGGCAAAGACAACATATGCCTCACCGACAACACCACTATGGGATTAAGTATGACCATCATGGGTTTGAACTTTCGCCCCAATGATAAAGTTATTACCACCAATCACGAGCATCCTGCAATGATATCCCCTTTGCAAATCTTGCAGGCACGGCAGGGGCTTCGGCTTGAAACGCAATCATTTCCATCACCGGCATTACTTGGCCGAATGAGTATGCAAGAACTTCTTGATACTTTATTTCCGAATACGCCGGCTCTTCGGGGAGCAAAGGCACTGTGCGTTTCACATGTCTATCCTACAAGCGGTGTACGTCTTCCCCTTCAAGCGCTGCGAGAGAAAGCCGAAGAGCTGAACATTTCCTATTTGATCGTTGATGGTGCACAAGCAATGGGAATGATTGATTTGTCCAGCCGTAGGGACAGTATCGAGAATTGCGATTTTTATTCTTGCCCGGGTCATAAATGGCTGAACGGCCCACCGAGCACGGGACTACTCTACATTCGAAATGCTGATATTCGTCCACCAGAATTTTACCCGGTATTTTCGCAAAGGATGGGTAAATATTCCGACTGTGATGATGATCACTCCTGCTTCCCCATCGCGAAAGCACTGCAGGTACGTGGCTGTAGTAACACCCCTGGTTTTGCAGCAATGGTCAGAGCAATGGAGTTTGTTGAAGCTGAGGGCGGTGCAGCCCATATCGAGAAACACATTCTCAGTTTGTCCCGCGAAGTGAAAAACTTTGTTTTAGCTCGCGCGCCATCCTGTATTATCTCGCCGCACGTAGACACAGTTCTCTTGTCCGGCCTCACTACGTTCTTTCCTTTTAGGTGGGACAGACCAGAGACTCCTTTGACAGACAAGAAGACTGCCGACCGGGTGGTTAAAGAATTATTAGCAAGGAAAATTCAGATTAGATCGATCGGTATTCCTAATGCAGATCTATTAAAGCACTCATCAGAAAAGGTATACGCTTTGCGGGTTTCGACTGGCTATTTTAATTCAGTCGAACAGGTTGGGATTCTAAAGAACGCACTACAAGAAGTACTGAAGGGTATCTAGAGTGCTTAAGCCAGACCAAATAGACTGAATCAAGGGGAGCTTATCTAATGTAGTTCGATTCGCTACTTTGCTATAGTTAGTTAACCCGTAATTGCAGAACTATTACTTAAGGCATTGCCTTTTTATCCTTACCCATTTCAATATGGTTTTACCCAATATCAAATTGGGCACAATCAACATAATTTGAACGTTCGTTATCGACCCATTCCCGACATATATCAACAAGCCATTATTCTTCTTTGTTTTCAAGGTGCGTGTATAAGGGTTTGGTTTCTGAGGATTGTTTTAGAGACTCTATCCAGTCAGTAAATTCTGGTCCATGCCAATGCCCACGTATTTTTGACCACTCGACCAGCCCCGGCATCGATACGGTATCTCGCTGTAGATTTATTATTCCTTTCCATGTGTCTTCATCCACTGCACCACGTTTCCACTGTTGAAATATTGATTCCATAATTCTCATCCATTGTGCAACCATTGCATGAAAGCGAATACTATCAATCTTGTTAAGGCTTTTATAATCACTTGTCCCCGTATACCAAATTACTGTCATCTCTTTATTGCTCCCTAAATCTGCAGTAAAGGTATTAAACATTTGCACGAATTCCTGAGCTGCATTGATCTGAATAGCTTCCGTGTTTTGTTTCATCTGACGGCCTACATATAGTAGGCTGACGATAACAGCAAGTGCAGCTATTAATTCCCCAATGTAATACGCCTGTTCCAATGTGAACGATTCCATGATACTTCCTCCCCATTTTGTTATTGATAAAGGATACTTTAAAAACAGACTGGATTCTGGCTTTCGCCAGAATGAGGGTAAGGTCTGTTTCAGGCACAAAGCCGATGTTGAGTTGTGTTTAGGGATTAAAAAAATATGGATAGTGGTGGCTATGGGTGGACTTGAACCACCGACCTCAGCATTATGAATGCGTGGATTTCATATCTTGTAGTATCTCAGCAAATACCATCTTAAACCACAATATCCCGAAAACCCTATATTAATAGGGCAATCAGGCCTATAATTGGTGTATCTTGAGATATTGAGGGTATCTCTGAGTATATTACCGCTGCCCTTACGGTGCCCTTACAGGAACCTGAGTGCTGCTAGAACGTGTTGAGGGCGTCTTTATCAAACAGAAACTAACATCTCGCAATGTTGGCTTAATCGAAAA
>JABHFC010000381.1 GCA_018676275.1 Gammaproteobacteria bacterium
CCTTAAACAGAAACTCTATATCGTCATTTGGTTGGAACAATAATTGACCACGAAGTGCCCACTGATCTTCTGTCCACAGATCATCGTGATTATCCGGATTAGATGTCAATGTCGGAGCGCGTCCACCCGCACCAACTAATGCACCGGGGGTTGGTGGTAGACTCGCGTCAGTAAAAACGTTATCAAGTACATCATCGTGGCCACTATACATTCCGGCCACCCGTGCAGAAATTGTATCGCTAAGTGCGCCACTCACGGCCCCTTCTGCGCGAACAGAATCATATGAACCATAGCCCACATCAATATAGGCCTCTTTTTCCTGAGTCGGTTTGTTAGTAATATAATGTACTAAGCCACCCGTTGCATTACGTCCGAACAAGGTCCCTTGTGGTCCTTTCAGGATTTCCACTCGTTCCATATCAAAACTGGCAAATAGCTGGGATTGACCGGTAGCCTGGTAGGCCTCGTCTACGTATACGGCGTTAGGTGCCTCAGCGACATCAGCAAAGTCATTTTGGGTTGCACCACGAATTGAGAACTGCTGCGTATGCCCACCATTGTTCCCCGAGATATAAACGCCAGGAGTATATGCGGCGACCTCCGTATTATTGATGAAACCAAAGGCTTTTAATTGTTCTCCGGAGAATGCTGTGATGGCAATACCGACATCCTGAATGGATTCCTCACGTTTTTGTGCGGTTACCACTAACTCTTCCAATATACCAGCTTGCGCGAATGTGTCTGCGCTAAAACTAAAGACGAGTGTCCCGACTAATAGAGACAGAAGTTTATTTATTTGTGTTCTGATAAAGAAATTTGAAAAAATCGAGTCTTGCATTGTATTGCCCCCTAGGCTTGTTACTAATCTACTTTGTAAAAATCACTACCGATTCCGTCTAACTATCCGATAGCTTTAGATAATTAATCGAACTTCAATTGAAAATTCACGGCTAAACTTATATCTAATCTACTCTATGTGCAAATAGTTTGTAGTTATTAAGACTATGTGTTGTCTCAGTACAACAATGATTAAATTCAGACTCAGTTTTCTACAGAACTATATTCCAGTAAAACTGCCCCCGTCGCCTGATCATAGAGGCCCTGCATAACCGCCAACATTTTTTCTGTTGTCTCTAGTTGTTTCTCAAGTTCTTCAAATGACGGCATCATTTTCATTAACAAACGCGCCCGCATTTCAGCAAAGGCATCCGTAACCTGGATGCCCTTTTCTGTCACTTTATAGCTGGTACCTCGTCGCTTACTCCTGCCATACTTTTCAATTAAGCCGGCTTTTTGCAACTTTCTTAAGGCATATTGAATATTCGCCAAATCATCTCGGTTAAGAAAGCGTGCCAACTCCGAAATTGTTTTCGGTTTGTTTTTCATCCTGATGACATTGAGCAGGAAATTATCGGTGCTGGTGGCAGTTAAGTTTGTATTTACCGCCAGACATTCTGCGTTCCATCTATCCAGTGCTGCTGCAGTACGATTTACTGAATATTCAAAGTAGGTAATACTTTTTTCCAGCGAATTATTGACCAGATGCCAGCTTTCTCCATGCTCAGCAAGACCCTTTTCTGTTTTAGAAGCACTCATTTATCTGAATCTCCAGTCTTTTTTCGTACGCTTGCAGTTAATTTGCAATGTTATAATTTAAAGGCTAATTTACATGCTAAATTTACTTATATCAATTCTATGAGCTTATGTCATTTGTCGTAGCAACCGATGTTGGTGGGACCTGTACTGACACTGTCATTGTCGATAATGGCAAGACTATCGTCATAGGTAAGGCTCTATCCACACCACCAAATTTTGCCCAGGGCGTAATAGATTCAATCCAGTCAGCGGCGGATAAGTTGAACTTGTCCTTAGACGAACTTTTCAGCCAGACCAGTTTATTTACCCATGGCTGCACCGTTGTCGATAACACCCTGCTCGAACGTACAGGTTCTAAAACAGGCCTGTTAACAACTGAAGGCTTTGAAGATACTTTGCTGGTCACCAGAGGTGCCTACGGTCGTTGGTCCGGTTTAACTGAAGAAGGGTTGAAGCATCCGGTAGCCACGGATCGTCCTGAACCTCTGGTCGGAATTGAATACATACAGGGTGTGCCTGAGCGAGTCGACTATAAAGGTGCTGTCCTTCGCGAACTGGATGAGAGTGCAGTAGAAAAATCTGTACGCTACCTGGTGGAAGACTTAGGTGTCGATGCCCTCGCCGTCTGTCTTTTGTGGTCTTTTAATGAACCCAAACACGAACAAAAAATAAAGGAAATTATTGGCAGAGTCTCGCCAAATACCTATGTCACTTTATCCAGCGATATTGCGCCAATCCCCGGTGAATATGAACGTACCTCAACAACTGTAATCAATGCCTACGCAGGGCGTGTGGTAAGAGACTACATCCAGAATCTGCAGGAATTGCTGTCTGATAATGCTTATAAAGGCCCTTTACTGGTTATGCAGGGATACGGTGGTTTACTGCCTGCAAAAGAAGCCGCAGACCGAGCTGTAACAATGTTGGAATGTGGTCCGGTGGCTGGTGTCATCGGCAGTAAATTTCTCGGTGATCTGATGGGAGATGCTGATGTGATTGCCGCTGATATGGGTGGAACTACATTTAAAGTCGGTATTATTCAAAACAGCGAGCTTGAATATGCCAGGGAACCACTTATAGATCGTTTTCATTATGCCGTGCCAAAGATTGATGTTGCTTCCATAGGAGCGGGCGGCGGTAGTTTAATCACGCTGGAAGAAGACACCTTAATCCCACAGGTGGGTCCTGAAAGCGCAGGTGCTAATCCAGGACCCATTTGTTATGGACTGGGCGGACAACAACCGACACTGACTGATATTCTTTTACTTATTGGTTATATCGATCCCGAGCGCTTCCTGAATGAGACAATGAAACTTGATGTACAGTCTGCCAGGGATATCTTCAAGAAAAAAATCGCTGATCCACTCGGATTAACTGTGGATGAAGCCGCTTTCGGAATATTTCGGATAGCTACAGCACAGATAAGTGATCTCATTCACAAGATAACAGTGGAACAAGGACTTGATCCCAGAGATTTCGTTTTACATTCCTTCGGCGGTTCATGTCCGATGCTCGCAAGTACCTTTGGTAGGGAGCTAAATGTAAAACGTATCATCGTTCCCTACGCTGCTTCTGTAAATTGTGCTTTCGGTCTGGCAACAGCAGATATTGTTCACGAATATACCCTTACAGACACAAAAGTTTTGCCCATAACAGCAAAGGAAATAAATAGTATTTATGCACCCATGCTGGAACAGGCGAAACAAGCTCTTACCGAGGAAGGCTTTAGCGAAGACAGAATTGAGTACAAATGGTCCATTGGTTTTCGCTATGCTCTTCAGGTTCACGAAATTAATACACCGGTACACTCTTCTACCCCGCTTAACGAAGATGACTTAGCGAAATTAATTGATGATTTTGAAGCGCTTTATGAAAACAAATACGGCAAAGGATCAGCTTATCGGGA
>JABHFC010000382.1 GCA_018676275.1 Gammaproteobacteria bacterium
TTCCAAATGAGCGACGAGCCCCGCCGAGCGGCGCTTTTTCAGGCTCAACCCGAAGGGCTGGGACTCTTTTTGCCTTCAACTACATTATCAGTCGCTTATGTAGAGTGACTACATTGCGCTTCTTCTGCCTTGCTGAAGGCAAAAATAGCCACCAGCAGTGACGAAGATGAAAGATAAACAGACCCTAGACCGATATCATTAATATAATAAAAATTACTTCAATGGGGACGTTCGACGATGGCTGTAGATAAAGACTCTGTTTTTTTGCGTGAACAGATGGAAAAAAATATCTGGTCAAACCAGAAGTTTCACTCGCTGGTCCGGCGACGCAATCGTTTTATGAGGACGTTGTTTGCACTAACTCTCGTACTGTTCTTCGGTTTCACATTACTGCTAATGTTTATGCCTTCATTAATGGGTATTCCAATCTGGCCCGGTGCCACTACAAAAATTGGTATTCCTCTGGGTATGGGTGTTGTGTTCATCTCCTTTGTATTAACTGGTGTTTATGTTTATGTCACGAACCGCGTATTCGACCCGATGACAAAAGAAATTCTCGAAGAAGCACGGGAAGCAAGCAATGAAAAGGCTTAGTGTTATAGCTAGTAAAATACCGAAAATTGTTTTCTTTTTTTTAACAGCTCTAAGCCCGCTCGTCCACGCGCAAGACCAATCCGAGTTGTCATCCATAAATATCGCTGCCGTTAGTATGTTTTTTCTGATTGTGCTTGGTACTCTGTTGATCACATGGTGGGCGGCTCGAAAGATCAAAAACCGTACCGATTATTATGCTGCCGGTAGAGACATCAGTGGTCTGCAAAATGGACTGGCTATCGCAGGTGACTACATGTCCGCTGGTAGTTTCCTTGGCATGTCAGGCTTGGTTTATTTCACCGGCTATGATGGACTTGTATTTTGTATTGTTTCCGCGATGGGTATGCCAGTAATTCTGTTTTTGTTTGCAGAACGATTGCGTAACCTGGGTGAGTATACCTTTGTTGATGTCGTTTCATATCGACTCTCTCATACGCCCGTAAGAGTTTTCGCGTCCTGTTGTTCACTGGTAGTAGTTATTGTCTACCTTATTGGGCAAATGGTTGGCGCTGGTAAATTAATCCAGGTCTTGTTTGAAATCCCCTACCTCTATGCAATTACATTGATAGGCATATTGATGGGCGTTTACGTTGCCTTCGGCGGGATGCTGGCAACTACCTGGGTGCAGATAGTCAAGGCTGTATTGATCCTTCTGGGTGTTTCCTATATGGCAATCGTAGTACTCGCTCTGTTTGATTTTAATTTTGAAACCCTGTTAACCAGGGTGATTGAAATTCACAAAGCAGGTGAATCGGTATTGTTACCGGGTGGTTTTTTTCATGATCCGATTTCAATTATTTCCTTTTGTTTATTAATTTTTGGTGTGGCGGGATTGCCTCATGTCCTGATGCGCTTTTTCACTGTTGCCGATGAACGCGAAGCACGTAAATCAATGTTCTATGCAACAGGCTTCGTTGCCTACTTTTATGTCTTAATTTTTATAATCGGCATGGGAGCAATTGTTGTGCTCGCCGGAAACTCAATTTATTTTGATGAAACCGGACACCTTATTGGTGGTGTAAATATGCCTGCGATTCATCTTGCCCATGCATTGGGTGGCGACTATTTTCTTGGTTTCATCTCTGCGGTAGCATTTGCCACTATACTTGCGGTTGTTGCCGGATTAACAATATCCGCGGCCTCTTCGGTATCACATGATCTTTACGCAAATGTTATATGTAAGGGAGAAGCATCAGAAAAAACGGAATTACTCATATCAAGAATCACTGTGATAGCGGTCGGTGTTATTGCCGTAATTTTAGGCACACTATTTCAATATGAAAATATTGCTTTCCTGAACAGCTTCGCCATTAGTATTGCCGCCAGTACAAGTTTTCCATTGTTGGTGATGGCCATATTCTGGCAAGGCTTGACGACACGGGGAGTGGTAATTGGTGGAATTCTTTCTCTTATACTGACGCTAGCCTTATTGATCACGAGTCCTGCCGTGTGGGTGAATATTTTTTCTTATGAAACAGCACTATTTCCCTACGCTTTTCCGACCTTGTTTACATTGCCTTTTGCATTTTTTATCATCTGGCTTTTTTCTGTTACGGACAAGTCTTCACAAGCGGAACTGGAACGGGCAGCATTCAAAAGTCAATTCATACGATCTGAAACAGGGCTGGGCGCGTAGCTTGCTACTACGCATTAACTAAATCGAAGGTGCGCGAAGCCTTGCCAGATACTTGATGCAGCATCCAGAGTAAAGGCAATAAATAACCTTTCTAATTATTAGCTTTGCTCTCGGCAACAAGACAGAGAATTTCAAACATCATTTGTTTACCAACCTGGGCAGTGTTGGATGTCGCATCGTAGGCGGGGGCTACTTCTACCAGGTCGCCGCCGACGAAATTTAATCCGCGTAGACCACGTAAAAGCTGTATTGCATCAGCAGTACTGAGGCCACCTACTTCCGGGGTACCTGTGCCAGGTGCGTACACCGGATCTAACCCATCTACATCAAAAGTAATATAGGTAGGACCATCACCCAGTACTTCGCGTGTTTTCGCAATAACTTCTTTAACGCCCATCTCATGAAAATCCTGCACCGGAATCACTGTCATACCGGACTCGTAGGAGAATTCCCAGAACACTTCCGCTGAGCCCCTGATACCAATCTGTACACAACGTTCAGGATCCAGTACACCAGCGAGTACGGCATTACGAAATGGACCTCCGTGATGAAATTTGTGGTCTTCCGCAGCGCCCATGGTGTCGCAGTGGGCATCAATATGGATCATACCAATAGCTTGCTCTCTACCTACCGCTTTCATAATCGGGTAAGTCACAGAGTGATCACCCCCTGCCGATACCGGCACCACACCTGCATCAATCACTTTGTGATAGTACTCTTCGATGGTTTTAATGCCTTCTTCCAGAGAAAAGCCATGCAGCGGAGCAACATCACCGACATCGGCAACATTACACAGATTGAAAGGACTGATACGAGTTTGATGATTGAAAGGGCCGACCGACATAGACATGTCGCGTATGGCACGTGGACCAAAGCGTGCCCCGGTTCGGTGAAATACACCGCTATCGAAGGGAATACCGATGAGGGCGATATCCAGTCCTTTCAAGCTTTCCTGGAAAGGTGCGTCTAGTAATGTTGCCAGTCCACTCGCCATATCGTCGGCATTGAGCATCGCCTTTTTGTGCTCAGGATCGTCTACATCATGATATTGCTTGTTGGAATATTTTTTTCGAAGTGCTTCCAGTTTTTTTTTGTCCACGGTGTTCTCCAGAATAGCGAGTTAATAGAGTTGGTTTAGTTAGTATTTTTCGTAAAGCGATTTACCCGCAGGAAGATAAATACAGCAGGAATAGTAGCGATTATCTGCAGCCAGGCCACACCCTGGTAGCCGGTGCTTTCTATCAACAGGGCACCTATAATCGGGCCGAAGGCGGTGCTCATAGTAAACACTCCACCAGCGGCGGCGGCCCACCTGCCTTGCTTGTCGATATTGGCAGCAAGGGTAAGCATCAGTGGAATCATTATGATGAATAATACGGCTTCGCAAAAAGCAGTTACACCCAGAACATTTATATTGTCTGTCCAGATTGCTACGCAGATGATCAGCGCATGTAAACCGGAAGTCACTGTCAATGCCGCTATCACACCGAGACGCTTTGAAAGGGGGGCTGCACTTAGGCCGCCAATAATACCGGCAATCTGGGCGATGGCGATAATCCAGCCCGTTTGCGCTGCATTTGCACCGATAAGTAATGCAAGCTGCCCGAGGAAGGCATAGTAGGCCATCATACTGATGCCGATCAGCATAATGCCCAGTAACAGGAGACAACCAATGCCAATGCTACCAGCGGGTATGGCGATCGGTATCGATTCTCCGCCATGCCTTGGAACGAACCAGAGTAGTGGTAGGATAAGGGCAATGGCAATGGCCAGGTAGCGGAAAACGATATCAAAGCTGATCAGATCATTGGTTTCGGTAATAACTACTGCCAGTATCGCAGTGACCGTATAAGCGGCAGCCCATGCCAGACCATAAAGCAATGTCGGTGAACGAGCCTGTGCAATGGCCGCATTTACCGTGGCGACTAAGCATCCCCCACCAAAGGCCGCCAGTGCTCGCCATAAGTAGAGTTCCGTCAATTCAGTACTCAGAGATGAGAGCACGTGCCCCAGTATCAATATAAGCGCACCTGTTATCGCCAGTTTATGATGGGATATTCTCGCCATCATCGGTGCGAGAAGCATGCTGGTGATACCGATTAGCAGTAGTTCAATCGTAATGAGTGTACCTGCTTCAATCTCACCGACGCTCAGGCCAACTATTAAGCCGCCGATAATTAATGGAGAAAGAACAGGTGTGGCAATCGCGCCTATTTGCGCGGCACATGTGCCGATGATGTCGCGGAGAGGATCGCGTGCGGTCATTTATTTAAGCATCGATAATAACGATCAATCAGGCAGACTTAAACTTTCTGGATGCGAAGCGGTGTGGACTTGCCACCGAGGGCGTCAATACCTTCAACTGGTAAATCTACAGAGCAGGCGGTGATAACGATAATCACATCCATCTCGGCTCTGAACTCAACATAATCACCCGCTTTACTTAAAGTTTTTCCTACTTCAAAGTCACCATTGGCTTTTGGCACAGTATTTTGAAACAGGTTAAAGGGATCTGGTGGAGGTTCGATAGTTATATCGAGCTCGCCAATCGCTTTGTAAAAATTGTCTCTGCAGTTAGGATGCGATGCGTCTCCACCGAGGTCTATATAGAAACCCGGGTCACAGGGAGCGAAAGACATATCGTGCGGTCCAGGTGAAGTGTCATTCAGAAAGGTCAGCATCGGTCGGCGGCGATTGCTGTAAATATAATCACCTGGTTTCGCAACCGTGCGAAAGATTACTTGTTTTGTCAGTGCCGGGCTAAAAAACTCACTGTTATCTTCAGCGGATATGACAAACATATCTGCAATCTGACAACCTTCCATATCGATAACACGAAACGTGTTGTTTTTTTCAAGACGTGTTGCGCGGCCTTCATACCCGGGGATATCAATAGTGGTATTTGTCATAACCTTAATCTGTATTTACCTGAGTTCTATGTTAATAGAATAACTGGGAAGGAGTACAAATATTTTTCCAACTGCCGGGACTAAAATAACGATGAATCACAGAATTAGTTTTCTGAAAGACTGCGAGTTAAATTTGCGAGTATATGATGTCTCTATTTTGAGATTTAATGCTTACGAATGTAATTCGGTATGACTATTCGACATTATCTGGGGTATTCTTTAGATGATGGAGACTTATATCAACAGTGCAGTAAAACCGCGATTCAATCTGGAGATACCACTTGAACCGGTTATTTATTCAAGAATGTTTCTTGAGATACTGGCTGAAGAAGGTGTTGAACCGGTTAAACTTCTAACAGGTACTGGTCTAAGCGTAGCTGACCTGGCCGATCCAGCCAATCTAATCACTGTGACTCAACAGGTTCGTATCTATGCCAATATTGCAAAATTTTCAGAACGTTCAATTGTAGGGCTTTTGCAGGGGCAGCGCATAATGCCTCATCATCATGGTGTGTGGGGATACGCCATGCAGACAGCTGCAAACCTGGGTCAGGCAATACGTATTTTCAATCAATATTTTGATGTGGCTGGTCCGATTGCCAGACAAATATTGCAAATTGACAGCAAGTTAGCGAGATGGCAATCATTGGATGTATTACCGATTGAACCGGCTCGCAGGGTGGGGATTGAAGAGATGCTGAGCGGTAATTTCAATCTGTGTAAGCAACTGACTGCGGGCAAGTTCAAACTTAAAACACTGCGCTTAGACTATCCAGCCCCAAATGGAAAGGAGCATTACGAAGAGTTGTTCCAGTGCCCGGTGTTGTTTGATCAGAACATTATTGAGATGAGTTTCGATGCTTCTCTGTTGAATTTGAAACTGAAGAACGCCGATCCCGAATCTCAGCGGATTTGCGAACAGCGTTGCCGCGAACTTTTGGATCGCCTTGGACGGGGTGTAGATATTGTTGATCGAGTTCGCAGGATCGTCTATGAAAACCCTTGTGATCGACGCGATGTCGATTCAGTCGCTTCGACTCTTTGTATGAGTGCGCGGACCCTACGACGTCATTTACAACTGGCGAATACTTCATTTCGAAAAGTATTGAATGAAGTACAGGAAGCACTGGCAATTGATTATTTAAGTAGCACCGATCTCTCAGTGGATGAAATTGCCTTTTTGCTGGGATATTCGGATACGTCGAATTTTCGTCATGCCTTTAAGCAATGGACCGATCTAACGCCATCCAGTTATCGCAAGTTACACAAATAAATTTTGGCCAACTTCCACATATAAACCTGTCATTTTTCACATCTTTTCCGTGCTGGAATCCTGTTATATTCACTAGTGAATGTCCTGAGCTATCACGATAAAGATAATGTCCGATATTTCTGCCCTGCAGAATAGAAATACTAATGAACCCGACGTAAATAATGTCTGGACAGTTTCCAGTGTAGTAATCGGTTCCGGTGTTGCTTTGCTTGCCCTGTTTACGGGCCCACTACTCGTCAGTGAATATATAAGCAAACTGGCCGTTTCGGAATCCCAGGCAGGATTTATCGTATCGGTGGAACTTGGTGGTTTTACCCTGGGCGCTGCCATCCTGTTCGGAATTGCAAGGCTAAACTGGCGAAGAATAATGAGCGTCGCCTTGCTGATTATGATTCTCGGCAACCTGATGTGTTCGCTAGTCGACAACCTCTCGACCTTCATACTTTGCAGGTTTGTTGCCGGACTTGGCGCTGGCGTTGTTATGACTATGACAATCCAGGTGATTGGCATTATGCGGTCCCCGGATCGCGTTTACGGTATGTGGACAGTGGGTCAGTTGTCACTGGGTGCGCTTGGCATGCTTGTGTTCCCGGCAGTCATTGCACTCAGCAGTGTCAACGCAGTATTTCTCATCTGGGCCTTGCTGGCGGCGGTTCTGTTTATTTCTGTACGTTTTTACCCGCAAGGTCGTGACGCCGAAAGTAGCATGACTGAGAACTTGAACAGCAAAGGTCGTAGGGCGTTAGGTTTACTGGGCTTGCTGGGTCTGTTTGTTTACTACGGTGGGCAGGCTGGTGTCTGGGTATATCTGGAGCGTGTCGGTTTTTCCTGGGGGATTGAGCGAGAGCAAGTGGTTTACACCCTGTTTGTCAGTTTACTGGCGGGTATCAGTGGTGGGGTTGTTGCCATCGTACTCGGTGACAGGCTTGGCCGGGCCTTACCACTTACAGCAAGCATGATTATCTCAGCTGTATCTATTTTGGCTTTCATCCAGTTACGCGGTACAACAACGTTTGTTGTCGCGGCCTGCCTGTTTAATTTCGGCTGGTATCTTTTTCTACCGTACATGTCCGCAATTATTGCAGCAGTGGACAATAACGGCAGTCTGCTGACGGGACTTGCGGTAATTTTTCCGGCCGGTCTCGCCGCTGGTCCGGCAATTGCCGCGTTACTGATTGAGACTGCCGGTACATTGACACCTGCCTTGTTGTACGGGCTGATCTCTGTGCCTGTGGGTCTGGTATTGATCCTGCCAGCGGCAAGACTCAGGCAGACATAAATTCAAAGAGGAGTAATAACTAGATGGCAAAGATAAGCGAAGAACGTCTGAGTAAGTACCGGGAATTGGCAGACATACCTTCGATGCAAATGCAGGATACGGCGGTGTGCGAAATATTCCGACGCATGGAAGATGAAGGTGCAAAAGTCCGGGATATGCGGGATAAAAATATGGGTATGTACATGGCACCTTTTCAAAAAAACATTGAAGAGCTGGATATAGCTTGTGTTGGCATACCGATGGAAAATTCTATTCCCCTGCGCCTTAGCACCAGCAAAGGTCCTGCTGCTTTACGGGAATGGTCGCAGTGGTATGGCCCGGTGCATGAGATTTGGAAGACCATTCCTTTTGAAAGTTTCAATGTCGGTGATTATGGGGACATCGAATTTGAGCATAAAGACATCTTGCCCAGAGTTGAGCAGATTTATGCTCTTTACGCCGAATTCAGCAAAGCTGGAGTTAACACCTTGTCTATTGGTGGCGAACATACAATGACCTATCCCATCATGAAAGCACTCGGCGAAATAGAACCCCTCGGCATGATACATATCGACGCCCATGCTGATACTGGCGGCGGCGTGATCCCGGGTGATGAGGATGTATTGAGTATTAATGATGCGAGTCCTTTCCGCCATGCCGTCCGTGACGGCGTACTCGATCCCGAACGTTGTATACAGATAGGCATCCGTGGACGTGGCGAACACTTCTGGGATTTCTCTCACCAGACTGGCATGCGTGTCGTCACAGCGACTGAGTTTTATGACCTTGGTGTCGATGCAGTCATTGCAGAAGCACATCGAATAATCGGTGATGGGCCTTGTTACATAACAATCGACAATGATGGAATTGATCCGGTTGATATGCCCGCGACTGGTCTTCCCGAGCCTTTTGGTGTTAGCGCATTGGACACACGTCGAATACTACGTGGTGTAAAGGGCCTGGATATTATCGGAGCGGATTTTGCTGAACTAAGTCCAGATAATGATCCCACCGGGCAGTCGGCAAATATTTCTGCGGCGCTTTGTTTCGAAATGTTGTGCTTACTGACTGAATCAAGAGCAGAACGAAGTAGTGAACGTCGTAAGACACACTGGAACAAATAACTGAAATCGTATGATTGATTAACGAATGGCACTTACAAAAGCGTTTGAACGAAATCACCTTATATTCGTCATCCCCGCACCCCTCCGGGCATAAACTCCGGCGGGGATCCAGTAGGAAAAGTATCGCCTGTGGCGATTCGTAGTTTCACTGGGTTCTCGTTTTCACGGAAATGACGGGGGTTATATATTTGAATAGGAGCAATGTTATGAACAACGAAATCAACAATCAATGGAAACGCCGTGAAGGCTATGGTGGTCCGGAATCCTTTCCAGAAAACGAACTGGCAGCGTATGCCGTTGGCCGCAGTAATGCTCTGGCGGGACAAGAGCATGAATTGCATCTTTCCGATGGCCGAATCCTGAACTACGTGTTCGATGCTGAAACATTGACAGCCAAAGGTATGGAGGGCGGTCGTGACGAAACAGCTGAGGATTGTGAATACAGTGCGAGCGAAGCTGCGCCGGGAATATTTTTCCTCAAGCATGGATACAATAATAATGATCGCCTGACTACCTGCGTCGTGCTGGACTTGAAGCGTAAGCTGGTGGTGGTGATCGATGGTGAGATACCGGCAGAAGGTGACGAAGATTATCGTGTTCGCAAATCACATGTCGGTGGTTGTATCGGTAAAGCCTCATCACCCGGCGACATAAACGACTCACAATTCCCACCGGATCTGGTTGGTAAGAACTTTGTTGCCCAGTATTCAGAGCGTTATGCCTGGGAACTGATTTATATGAATGAGACGAAGGTTGCCTGGCAGGGTCTCAAAGGCAACCCAGGTATCGGCGACACTGAAGATTATGACGCCAGTTCCTTCGCGCCGGGTGTCTACGCGGTAAGTTGGAGTGAGGAATCTGAAACACTTGCCGCCGTGTTTCTCTATAACTTTTCCGAACGGACGATTACCGGACACATGTGGGGATATGCGCCGGATTTCAAAAAATTTCTGCATGCACCTCTCGGTGGCAAGATCGTCGACCCTCGCGAGTTTGGTCTGCAGATTACGCGGCCCGATGATGCCAATGCGGATAAAGATATAAAACAAAA
>JABHFC010000383.1 GCA_018676275.1 Gammaproteobacteria bacterium
CTCAGCAATTTTTCGCAACAGGCATAATTCCACATGCCTTTATATTCGTCAGCCTCGACAATCTTTACACCTTCAGCATTGACTTCAAGTCCCCAGCGCTTATCCATGTCGGCTGGCTGACCTGTTATGACGATAGCACGATATCCCAGCTTCATTAGATCCTGGCCAGGCTCACCACCGGTATTTGCTTCCTTAATACCACCTGTTAAAGGGCTTTTACAACCAACAGAGAGTCTGCCCGAGGTAGGGGCTGAAGTACCGGATAATATACCCGGCGCCAATACCAGAACATTATCAGAACCGAGGGGATCACACATTGGATCGCATTCATTCAACAGGATTTTTGCTGATAATGTACGCCCGCCCTGATAACGCCATTCATCGGGATAAGCTTCGATAGCAATCGACAGATCTGTCATATTGAGTCGGATTATTTTGTCATTATCCCAGCTGTTACTCATTTCTTTTCTCCAGAAAAATGGGGTTAAATACCCACAAACGATTTAGTTTAAGCCTAAACTAAACGATTTACTTTGTCGATAGCAGAACAGAAATCCGGTTCCCACTAGAACATGGGAACCGGGAGTGCTAAGTACTGATACTAACCAGCCGGTGAGGCGTGAAAGAAATTCTCGGTAGGTGATTGGCGTACTTTGGCTATGGCAATATGTTCGGCAGAGATATTGAATACGCGATCATTATTCTCACCGATTGGCTCTTCTTTTAAACAGGCAGCCATATCGTCATCTTCAACTGTGAATCCGGCCTTGTCATTGAATTCCCATTCATCCAGCAAACACTGCCAGCCAATATCAGCCAACTGCTCATTGCTGAGCTCTTCATTGAACATGATGCTGTAAAATTTGCGATGTTCATCAATTGTTGGTCCAAGAAACATGCAGAAACCCGAAGTATCGCAAAGGGCGTTAATAATCTGCACTTCCTGCGAAGCAATTGCAGCGGCTTCACCGCTGATGGCTGGATCAACAACCAGGCCAGCAGTATGATCAGCTCCCATGGCACTGCTGCAGTAGGTTATACCCGCTGCTAATAGAGGACGTGGATCCCAGGCTGGCATGGCTTGCCCTTTCGCCACCGGAACACGCGCATGATTTCGCGCGCTGCCCACGGCCACAGCACCATTGGCCACATCTACGGCATCTTTATCACCACTGCATACACCTTCACTGAGCAATTTCTTCGCACCCACCGCATCACCCCATTCCATACCACCGGCATCCATCAATACAGCGATAGCCGCACCGGTTTCAATCGTATCGAGACCCAGCTCATCGCAAAGACGATCCAGATCGGCTACGTCTTCCCAATTGTTAATGGCACAACAGGATCCAAGCAAAGTCAGCGTTTCAAATTCGAGCGCCGAGGTGACATAGTTACCATCTTTGTCATGCACAATATTTGAACATTTGACAATACAACCGGTCATGCAGTTATGCATACCACCACCGTGAGTTTCAAATGACTCCTTGATACGAGCACCGTCCAGCTTATCCACTTCAGGGTTACGCCCATCAGTTCTGTTTTTATAGGGAAAGGTATGCAGCATATTCGCGATTGGCACGACGGAACTGGTGCCATAGGCAAATTGTGCGTGTCGCGTGGCAAGATAGTTCTTGCTGAATTCCTTAATATATTTCGCCAATGCCTTGGAATCTTCGGGTTTACGGATAGACGCTTTGCCAGGATCGATAGCAACCCATTTCAGGCACTTGGAGCCCATTACCGCACCTACTCCGCCCCTTGCAGCGTGGCGAGCAGGTCGCTTTTCTTTATCTCTGTCAGTACAGGCAACAGAGGCACCTTTCATCATCATCTCACCAGCTGGCCCAATAGAGATGGCCGACGCTGTTTTCGGATAATTGGCCAACAGCTTTTCGCAACTGGCATAGTTCCACATACCCTTGTAGCCGGTGGCATCGACTAGTCTGACGCCTTCGGCATCAACCTCAAGACCCCAGCGTTTATCCCGATCCGCAGGCTGTCCTTGTACGACAATGCCGCGGTATCCGAGCTTCATTAAATCTGCAGCAGGTTCACCACCAGCATTAGCTTCTTTGATGCCATTGGTCAGAGGACTTTTACAACCTACAGAGAGTCTGCCTGAAGTCGGTGCCGAAGTACCAGACATCGCGCCTGCCACCAGGGTCAGGACATTGTCTGGTCCCAAGGGATCGCACTCTGGATCACATTCCTGTAACAAAATTTTCGCCGATAGTGCACGACCTCCAAGCAATTTCCACTCCTGTGGATAATCGTCAACGGAAATCGTTAAATCGGTCATATTTACTCTGATTAGCTTATCGTTGTCCCAGACTGCACCCATGTTCGCTCTCCAGTATTTTATTGATTCGGTTCTATTTGAACTCACCAGTTTATTTGGTGTCAGGCCCGTCTTCAATGATTATCGTACCTGTCCGCCAAGAAAAACTTCTGCCTCAGGGATCAATTCCCTTATGTCACTTCAGCTATACTTCTGCGATTCTCCTACAGATTCGTTTATGCTCTCGTAACATCATGAATTACAATATATATGTATCTTCAATTTCGCAGAGCGGACTCAATATCTAAATATGTCGAATTCAACAAAGCAGGATAAAATTTCGATAGAAAAATTCGATCCTCGTCATTTACCGGACGATTTTTACGTCGACCCATATCCATACTATCGACAGTTACGGGAAGATGCTCCCGTACACCTATGCCCGGATGGCTCCTATTTTCTGAGCAAGCACGCTGAACTTCGCAAAATATATCGCGACCCAAAAACATTCAGCTCTGACAAAAAGGCACTATTCAAACCACTATTCGGTGACACGCTTTTATACGAACATCACACTACCAGCCTGGTATTTAACGATCCACCCTTGCATACCCATGTGCGCAGGGCAATCGGAGATGCTCTCTCACAAAAGACAATCGTTGCCATGGAAGCCGGTTTGAAAGAACTTGTTGACGAACTCCTAAATAAGCTGGAAGAGAAACAGCAATTCGATTTTGTCGAAGACTATGCCAGCATCATTCCTATAGAAGTCATAAGTAATTTGCTACGTGTTCCACAGGAAGATCGTGATCAATTACGACGATGGGCAGTAGCGATACTTGGTGCATTGGAGTTTGATCTGCCGAAAGATAAGCTCGATTTGGGCAATCAATGCGTTAAAGAATTTCTCGATTACCTGAAGGACTTTGTTGCAGATCGTAAGAACAACCTCAGCGACGATGATGACGATATACTTAGCCGGCTGATCCGTTGGGATTTTGATGGTTTTCAGTTGTCAGAAAAACAACTTTTTCATCAGTGTATTTTTCTGTTAAATGCGGGGCACGATACAACGACTAATTTGATTGCTAACGGTATGCAAACATTACTGGCACATCCTGACCAGCTGGAAAAATTAAAGCAAGAACCTGATCTAATAAAATCTGCGGTTGAGGAGTTTCTTCGATTTGAGAGTCCGGTTCAACTGGGTAATAGAATGACAACAACAGATGTTGAGATCGCTGGTGTTGAGATTCCTGCTAATACTAATCTGAATCTTGGCATCGGTGCTGCAAACCGTGACCCGGATATTTATTCCGATCCGGAGACTCTGGACATCACACGGAACCCCCGTGACCACCATGCTTTTGCCGGTGGTATCCATTTATGTGCGGGTCTGAATGTTGCCCGACTGGAGGCGCAAATTGCAATCCCGGCAATACTTAAACGATTTCCGGATCTGCGTTCTTTGGAGACTCCCGTTTACGACAGACGTGCCCGTTTTAGGGCGATCTTGACGATGCCCGTATCAGTAAATTGAAACTCTCATTATTTGGACAGGTATTTATAGTCGGAAATTATTTTGATCGCTGTGCCATAATTTAATCAGGCGTCGCAGTCTGTAGATTCAAAATCAATTGATTTTCATAAGTAATTGGGCTTTTATGCCCAGGTAATTTTTATAATTTATTTACAGGAGGGGTGAGATGGATACTTTGTTTGGTGAGGCACATCGTGAATTGCAGGATGAATTTGAAACACGGAATTTGGCTGACAGAATTATTGAGTTGGCCTGTGTTTCAGAAATTGGAGAGCAGGAACAAGGCTTTATTGAAAGCCGTGATATGTTTTTTCTGGCATCTGTCGATAAAAATGGCAGTCCTACAGTTTCCTATAAAGGCGGCGATATGGGATTTCTCCGGGTCGTAGATGAAAAAACGATCACATTCCCTTCCCTGGACGGTAACGGTATGTATTTATCCATGGGAAATATCAAGCAAAGCGGACGTATAGGTATGTTGCTTATCGACTTTGAAAACCCACACCGAATGCGTATACAGGGTAAAGCGGAAATATCCAGGGATCCGGAATTACTTGCTGCGTATAAGGAAGCGCAACTGGTTGTTAAAGTGACTGTAGATCAAATTTTTGTAAACTGTCCTCGTTATATTCACCGTTATAAAAAGGAATCCCAATCACGTTATGTCCCTCGTGACGATGTCGAAACACCAGTGGCAACATGGAAACGTATCGACATTATGCAGGACGTAATACCAAAAAAGGATGCTGAAAAAGTTGAAGCTGCCGGTGGCACAATGCCTATTGAAGAATGGTTTGAAAAAGTACAAACAGGTGCACCCGACGCCTAGCTGGCAATCGTAATTACAGGGGCTGCCTAATTTATTATGCAGTCCCTTTTTATTGTCCGGCTAGCGACCACGTTCCAGTAATTCAGCCATCTTTTGATGAATCAGGTTTATCGCTTTAAGTGGCCTGACAAACACTTTAAATTCTACAATTTTTCCTTCTTCGTTCCACCTGATCATGTCAATACCGTTAACCATTATACCGTCTATCTCAACTTCAAACTCCAACACTGCATCATTTGCTGTTGTCAGCTCTCGGACATAGTGAAAGGTATCATTGATAAATACATGAAAGGCTGCTGATAGATATAAGGTAGTAATCTTCTTACCAGGCTGTGGCGTATGAACGACTGGCGAATAGAAAACCACGTCATCAGAAAGCAATTGATCAAGTGCACTCTCATTTCGCTCTTTAACTATCTGATGCCATGTACTAATAGTATTGATCATATATCTTTCTTTTAAGTAACAACTCTGGTTTTCACCTAAATCCTCTATATAGAGTAGAACAGTACTTAAGTTGCTTTTACAGTCTCCGGGGTATCGTCAGGACTTGAACTAAAAAACCTTCTGATATCATCAACGATCATGACATTGGCGGGGATCATTATAAGCGTCATAACTGTAGCGAAGAGAATCCCAAAACCCAATGATATACCCATTGGAATCAGGAATTGCGCCTGTACTGATTTTTCAAATAATAATGGCAATAAACCGAAGAAAGTTGTTAATGATGTCAATATCACGGGTCGGAAACGGGCGACGCCGGCATTCAAAACGGCATCAATCAGCTTGCTACCCTGATTCTTTTTCTGATTTATATAGTCAACCAGTACCAGACTATCATTTACCACGACTCCCAGTAGTGCCATTAATCCAAGCAGACTGGGGAAGGTCAAATCGCGTCCCATTAACCAATGTCCAACCACCGCGCCAATAATCCCAAAAGGAATAACGGACATAATAATTAGTGGTTCAATATAGGATTTAAGGGGTAAGGCTAATAAGCCGTAGATAGCAAATAACAAAATAAGCAGACCCACCTGTAAACTACCGAAGGACTCCCGCTGGCTTTTTGCTTCCCCTTCAAAGGAATAAATTATTCCCGGATAATTACGCAATACCTCGTCAATATACTCACGAAGATCTTCAGTCAACACTGCCATGTTGACTTTTTCCTTGTCCATATCTGCCAGTACATTCATCGTACGATAACGATCAATACGGGTAATAGTAGATGGTCCTTTATCAGGCGTTAGCGTGGCAACGTGAGACAATGGGATTTTTCGTCCATCCGGCGCTGCGATCAGATATTCATCCAATGTGGCAATCTTACTACGCTCGCTTTTAGGCAAGCGTACAATGACACGAATATCGTCCCGTCCTCGTTGTATGCGTTGAGCTTCAAATCCGCGAAAGGCCTGACTCACCTGGCTTACTATTTCAGCGCGGGTCAGACCCATAACATGACCCTGTCGTGTCAACTCTATGCGTAACTCCTCTTTACCATCAGCCAGGCTATCCTGAATATCAAAAATATCCGGATAGGTAGCCAATCGCGCCTTAACAAGGTCTCCAACTTCCGACAATTGTTTCAGAGAATGACCACTAAACTGGATGTCAATCGGATCACCGGTACGGATCAGCTCTGCTCTGAAAGTAAGGGATTCGGCCCCGGGAATAGTGCCAATAATCTTACGCCACTCACTCACCAGCTTTTTACTGCTGATAGAAGTTATGCGCTCGTCAGATGGAATGGTCTCAAAAACCACGCGTCCGAAATGATCCGCATTGCCCCGGCCTCGTTGAGCCGCACCGGTAATGGAAAGAATATTTTGAATAACATACTCCCCACCTTCTCCATCGACATATTTTTTTTGTAGTTCGAAAGCAGCATCGGTAATCCGCTGCATGTGTCGATCAGTGACTTCGAAAGGTGTCCCCACCGGCATTGTCAGGTTAGCGACTGCAAAATCGCCCTCAATATGAGGGAAGAATGTAAATTTGGTCCAGCCACTCGTCACCAATGTCACTGTTAATACTAATACGCCGACAAATCCAGCCAGAACTGAATAACGATTTTTTACTGAAAAGTTTAATAGTGGCCGGTAATATTTGATTATAAGATCTTCAAAGCCATTGGCGAAGCGTCGTTGCCATTGTGTCAGACGAGAACTGTTTTCTACGCCGTTATTAACATTAATATGTTTTAAATGTGCCGGCAGCACGAACTTGGATTCAATCAGGGAAAACAACAGACAGGGAATCACAACAGCTGGAATGGGTGCAATCATATCCCCCATCCAGCCCTCAATGAAAGCAAGGGGTGTAAATGCTGCAATAGTGGTGAGAATGCCGAAAGTCACCGGTATCGCTACCTGTTTCGTACCTAGAATAGACGCGTTCAATGGATCCCCACCTTCGCGCATCCGTGAGTAAACATTCTCACCGGTGACGATGGCATCATCCACGACAATGCCAAGTACAATAATAAAACCAAAAAGACTCATAATATTTATACTGTAGCCAAAAATAGACATGAGAATTAGTGCACCGAGAAAGCTCACAGGGATACCGATGAAGACCCAAAAGGCAACTGCGGGTTGCAAAAACACAGCCAGCAGTACAATAACCAGGATACCTCCCTGAATGGCGTTAGTAGTTAGGGTAGACAGTCTGGCTTTAAGTATTTTTGAATTATCGTCCCAATAAGACAGGCTCATACCGACGGGCAGCCCGGATTGTTTTTCGTCAATGTAAGCCCTGACATTTTTTGATATCTGTAATGCGCTCTGATCACCGATGCGGTAAACCTGGATCAATCCGGCAAAATCTCCATTAAAGCCGGTTCTCAGTGACACCTCTTCAAAGCCATCATTGACAGTTGCTATGTCTGATACACGGATGATACTGCCATCAGAATTTGTTTTGACTACTATGTCTTCAAATTCGACACGTTGATATGCCTGGCCCTTGGAACGTATCAAGACATCACCACCATCGGTACGCACATTCCCGGCGGATATATCCAGTGAACTACGCTGCACTGCTCTGGCAATATCTGCCAGGGTAAGATTAAAATCTCGCAAACGATCCTGTGAGGCTTCTATGCTGATCTCATACTTTCTGACAGCATCCAGTTTAACCTGGGTGATCCCATCCACACGCAAAAGATCGTCACGAACCCTCTCTGTATAATTTCGTATTTCTTTTTCGTTGTAGTCACCGGCGACAACTACTGAAATGACCTCATGAGTGTGTTGAGCCAGACTAACGATGGGTTTTTCCGTGTCAGCTGGAAAGGTGTTAATTGAGTCAACACGGTTTTTTATATCGTTTAATAAATTCCTTGCGTCATATCCCGACTCTACTTCAATCGCTACCGTTGTCCCGCCTTCAACGGAACGACTGGTAATTTTATCGATACCTTCAAGATCCTGTACTGCCTCTTCGATGCGAATCGCAACACCCAACTCAACGTCTTCCGGAGTTGCTCCCCGCAATGGAACAGAGACACTGATAATATCGATTTCGAATTCTGGAAATACTTCAAGCTTTAGTTGTGATGTAAGAGAATAGAGTCCACCAATAACAATTGCTATGAGCAATAAATTTGCAGCTACATCATTTCTGGCAAACCAGGCGATCATCTTAGTTGAGCCCTAAGGTTGTGCTCTGCGAACTGCTCATGACAGTTGAGTGCTCGGTGTCCAAACTATTTTGCGAAAGCCTTACACGTACACCAGAACTTACCTGACCAAGAGAGGTCAATACCAGCATATCTCCTTCTTCAAGACCTTCACTAATAATCGCCTCTTTCTGATTTTGCCATGCAATGCTGATTTCACGTCGCTGCAACACGTCCTCTACAACAATGTAGACATAGCTACCTTGATAGATTGCCCGGTTCGGAATAACAAGTGCCTCTTCTAACAGACTACCTGTCAGTTCTGCCGTGACATATTGACCAATTTTCAGGGGGGGTTTACCACGTGCACGGGCACCAAATGGATCATCGATCTGGGCGACCACATGTAACTGCCTGGCATGATCGTCTATCGCACTCTCAGTTCGTACTACTCGTCCTTGCCAGGTAGTGCCACCGGAGAGCTCTGAATATATTGTTACTTCCGGACCAATATTTTCTTCCTGATTTTCGAAACGATAGTCTTCAGGTAAATCGATAAAAGCCAAATCTCGATTACGCAAGGGTAATCTTATTTCGACAAAATCAACTGCATAAACTTCCGCCAGTGGGGAGTTACTGTTTACTACCTGACCAAGATCAACCTGCCTACTCATAACCCGACCTGCATAAGGAGCAACGATACGCGTCCTTTCCAATTTGAGTTTCGCTTTATCCAGAGCAGACTCTGCTGAAATAACCCTGGACTCGGCAGCCAGTAATTGTGGTTTACGTAATACCAGATCCGGGGCTTCACCTTTATTCCCCAATCTGTCCCAGTCCTCCAGCGCCTGTACTGCCCGTGCTTCTTGTTCCGCCAAAGACTGTTTTGCATCCATCAAAGATGCCTCGGAAATTTTTACGTCTGCCAGATAATCCCTGGAGTCTATACTTAGTAGTTCTTCACCTTTCTCAAAAAAACCACCGTCTCTCAGACTGCCATTGATAGAAGTGATTTCACCACCTACCTGTGCGACTAACATGCTTTGTGTTCGCGGCTGTACGGTACCATAACTTTCCAGCTTTACCCGGTAGCTTGTTTTACTTACAGGTATCACGTCTACCGTCATCTGTGGACCATCAACGGGAGTATGTCTGTCAGCTTCAGGTGGATTACTGATAACCAGAAAAGCTATCCCTCCTAGAACTGCGAGAATAAGTATAGGTGCAAATTTTTTCATTTTATAAAATGTATTTTTACTTTGTTCAGTAAGTAATATCAGCGAGTGTCAAAATCACCACCCAATGCCAAGTATAGTGCGATTCTGTTCTGTAATAACTGGTTACGCAAATCTATAACTGTTGACTGAGTATCAAAAGCCCTGCGTTGCGATTCAAGCACAGTTGTATATGTGACAATTCCCCGCTGATACTGTTCAAATGATAATGTCAGGGCCGCCACCGCATTTTCTTCTGCGCCAAGGGTTGCCTGGTATTGTGCCTTTAGCGAGGCATCACGATTTATCGCATTCTCAACCTCGGCAAATGCCTTATAAAGCTGATCCAGGTATTGTTTTTCAGCCTGTATTACCCTTGTCCTGGCCTGTTCTTCCAGTGCTTTCAGACGACCTGCATTGAACAATGGCTGTGTGAGGTTCCCCAATAGAGACCAGGCCAATGCACTGCCGTTTAGCAAACTACCCAACTCATCGGATACATCGCTGCTTGAAGCTAACAGAGATATTCGCGGGAAACGTTGTTTATGGGCTATTGCCAGACCCGCATCAGTTGCCAGCAAGTTCATCCAGGCCTGTTGTAAATCCGGTCGTCGACTTACCAATTCGGATGGCAGACCAACAGGAATTGCTTCATCAAATATTGGCAGAGTCTTTTTAGTATCAAACCTGCCGTCCGGATAATCAGCCAGTAACAATTGAAAAGAAATAATTGCTTCTGATAGCAATTGTTTTTGCCGGGCTACACGTGCGCGCTCCTGTTCAACTGTGGTACGGGTTAAATATACATCGAGCGAACTATTCAGGCCCTGTCTGTATGCACGATCGATAATATCCATATCCACATCCAGATTGGATAGTCGTTGTTGAAACAGAGTAAGCAATTGACCAGCACTTATCACATTGAACCAGGCTCTCGATACATTGGCAGCCAGGTTATGCTGGGTATCCTTATAACGTGCCTCTTGCGCCAGCAGGTTCAGGCTTGCCTGTTTTTCAACATCACTAAGTTTACCCCACACATCAACTTCGAATGACAAATCCAGGCCAAGTCCAAAATTATTTCCGATGGTTTTGGTCGACTCATTAATGATGGACTGTCTTCGTGCCGCATCAAGAGAAAAGGATAAGTCAGGATAACGATCTGCGCCACTCACAGTCACCAGCTGTTTTGCTTCTTCCACTCTTTGTGCCTGCTCGGCAAGCAGGTAATTCTTCTGCATCGCAGTAGCTACATGTGTTACTAATTCCTCATCACCCAGATCGTCTAACCAGTTTGCGGAAACAGGATCCTGTTTGACAACATTGTTCCACGTAGTTGGTAGATCCTGTTCTTTAAGATCAGGGGAAATTGCCGTGATACTACAACCCGTAAGCGCAAGCAGCATGACAAAGGCATGCGAATGTAAAATGAAATTTTTCAAACCGAATTTTATGATTATTTCTAAGGAATAAATTCTTGAACACTAATATTGTGACGTCAGCGCGCATAATCAAGGATTTTGCCAGGCAATTCGAGTAAAAATCGACGAAATACGAAATAAATCCTTTTTATTTACACAAATGTACTGATTTGAAGGTTCAACACTACTCAGTATGTATAAATACTATTGCGAGCATAGCTATGAATGCAGGCAAAGCGAACACGAAAAACATTGATGATGTAGTCCAGTTGAGATCCAGAAATACACCAGCAAGAAAAGGCGAAATAATAGCACCTATACGACCGATGCCGATGGCCCATCCCATACCCGTAGTGCGAATTTCAGGGGGATAGAGTTTAGGACTGAGCATATACAGACTGGTGATGGAGCCCATCAAAAAGAAACCAACAAAAAACACCATGTACAATGCAATGCTCAATTGATTGGTATAAACAGCGAAAAGTGAAATAAAAATTGTAGCGAATAGCATGTAAGCCGTTATCAGTTTCTTCAGATTCAATTTTGCCGAAATAAAACCCAATATCAATTGTCCGGTGATGCCACCCCCGTGCAAAATCATACCCCCAGATATTCCCTGTTGTGCAGTCAAGCCTGCGTGTTCAAGCAACTTGGGAGTCCAGCTCATAACAAAATATAAACTTGCCATGATCATAAAAAATGTAAGCCACATTAAAATCGTCGCAGAACGAAACTCTGCTGTCCATAGACTTGCCAGGTTTGCCTTCTTATTTACGGTTTCCGACTCTACTTCCGGCAGGCTGGTGATTTCATTGTGTTGCATCCGCCCTAACAATTTATTAATACCCTGTAAGGCATTATTGGGACGCCTGGCCAGCAAATAATCAATCGACTCTGGCAGACGCCATAACACCACCGGGATCATAATGGCAGATAAGCACGCTCCAAAAACAAATACAGAGCGCCAACCTGCTTCAGTTATCAATAGTGTAGCAATGCCGCCACCGAGAATACCGCCTACAGGATAACCGGTCTGTACCAGGCTGATGGCCAGGCCACGGCGTTTATTCGAACTGTATTCAGCGGTAATAATATTGACACTGGCCAGGGCAGCACCAATTCCGACACCGGTAAGCACACGCATGGCAATAAGCTGATTCAGACTATTGGTAATAGAAGACAACAACATTCCAGTCGTGATTATAACTAAACAGGCTATTATCAATTTCCGTCGTCCGTATTTATCCGCCAGCGGACTGAGAAACATGGCACCGATTGCCATGCCAACTAAGCCAGAGCTGAAAAGTACTCCCAGGGATTTACCACTCAGTTGCCATTCATCTGAAATACTGGAAGCAGTAAAAGCCATTACTAGCACGTCGAAACCGTCAAGCATATTGAGCAAGATGCAAACCACAACTGCCACCATCTGGAAGCGCGACATTGGACTGTCCTGAATCAAGGACTTGATATTATTATTCATACTCCCCCGCTCTGATGAGTGTTATCCCCTTACCCACTATATCGCCAAATGAAATTATTGCGAAATAAAAGAAGATAAATTTGATAAACACCGTATTGCTTTACGAAAGCAAAAGACAAGCTACGAAATAGAGTGTCACTTTATTACTGGGTAAATTCTATTTCGCCATTAGGTAGGAGATACAAGACAAGCGCCGCTCCGTTCATTACCGTAGGATTGTGAGCACTACCAGCTTCTTTTACCATCCAGCCTTCACCCTGCTGATCGAATTCTGCTGAATCATCTATTGGCATGATCAAATCTATTTCACCCTGGGGATGTTTATGATGTGGGCCTGCAAGATCTTTCATAAATACAACATCAACACTGAAGTTTGCTGTTTCGGGCGCCGGTTTGATGACCCTGCCATATTTTATTCCACCGCCTTCGTACTTACACATCCAGCCTGCTGCAATTGCATCATGACATGCCTGCTTGATTCCGTTTAATACTTTCCCGCTCTTTGGAAACTCTGTATTTAAATCATTTTCCAATTTTTTATCTAATTGCTTTCCTGTAATAAAATTTATTACAGGATCAAGCAATTGCTGAAAATCTTCGCGACTAATCGTATTCATTTACTCATCCCTCAGTAGCTGATAATTCGTGACCTCAATTTAATCGGTCTCAACATTAACATGAAAACGTTTACCCTTTAATTCAAAGCGCGGTAGTACATTACGCTCTACTATAAGCACTGTCGGTCGTAGGCCAATTTTATTGGAAACTGATTGCGATAGTTGTTTTTGAATCTCTACAGTATCAGTCCCTGCTATCACCTCAATCTCAATGGTCAACTCTCCCATCTGGCCTTTTATATCAACCGTTGCACGATATTCATCGATTTCTGCCACTTCCCTGGCAAGATTATCAACAGCACTGGGGAAAATGTTAACGCCACGCACCGTAACCATGTCATCGGCGCGACCAATAATGCCTCCTTCAAAATATAAGTATTCACTGGTATCTTCAGATGGCTGCGAATATTTCACTACGTCGCCGGTTCGATAACGTATTACAGGAAACCCCCAACGGCCAAGGTTGGTCAGTACCAATTCTCCTTCCTCTCCATCTGCAACTGGCTGCTGGGTATCCTTATTCAGCACCTCGGCGATAAACTCTGATTCGATAATAGACAATCCATTTGGATGAGATTTTGGTTCAAACCCAAAAGCCCCTACTTCAGATGCACCAGCATGATCGTGACACTGTGCTGACCAGCCTTCGTTAATGCGTTTTTTTATTGCCGGTACGTTCGCGCCTGGTTCTCCAGCCAAGACCAGAGTCTTTATTTTTAACTTATCTA
>JABHFC010000043.1 GCA_018676275.1 Gammaproteobacteria bacterium
CATTTGATACAGAAACAACCAGTCTTGATTACATGCAGGCAGAAATAGTTGGCGTTTCATTCGCCGTAAGCACGGGCGAGGCGGCCTATGTTCCTGTGGCTCATGATTATCCTAGAGCACCGGATCAACTATCCCGGGCTTTGGTGCTGGAACGCCTGCAAGCCCTGCTGGAATCTCCTGACAAACATAAGCTTGGGCAAAATCTGAAATATGATAAAAGTGTGCTGGCTAATCATGGGATCGAATTAAACGGCATAGCGCATGACACCATGTTGCAATCTTACGTGCTAGACAGTACCGCCACGCGCCATGATATGGATAGCCTTGCAAAAAAACATCTGGGAATAAAAACCATCCATTACGAAGATGTTGCAGGCAAAGGTGCCAAGCAGTTAAGTTTTAACGAAGTCCCGGTTGAAACAGCCGCACCTTATGCTGCTGAGGATGCAGACATTACCTTACGTTTGCATCAAACACTTTGGCCCCGTCTGCAAAGCAACAAGGAACTGACAGAACTGTACGAAAACATTGAACTGCCTTTAGTGAGTGTGCTGTCCCGTATCGAACGCACTGGCGTTATGATTGATACAGACAAACTTTTACAACAAAGCGTTGAGCTCAGCGAGCAAATGGCGGTCATTGAAAGACAGGCTCACGATCTCGCAGGTCAAAGTTTCAATATCGGTTCACCGAAACAAATTCAGCAAATACTATATGAAAAGATGGAAATGCCAGTATTGGCAAAAACGCCCAAGGGACAACCTTCAACAGCTGAATCAGTATTGCAGGAACTGGCATTGGATTACGAATTGCCCCAGATGATTCTTAATTTTCGTAGTTTGAGTAAACTGAAATCAACTTATACAGATAAATTACCCCTGCAAATCGACAGTCGAACCGGCCGGGTACATACCTCCTACCACCAGGCAGTAGCATCCACAGGCAGGCTGTCTTCTTCTGATCCCAATTTACAAAATATACCTATTCGTACGGCAGAGGGCAGACGTATTCGTCAGGCTTTTGTCGCACCAGAAGGCTTTGTTTTGATGGCCGCTGACTATTCACAGATCGAATTGCGTATCATGGCGCACCTGTCAGGTGATAAGAACTTACTTAAGGCTTTTGAAAACAATGAAGACGTACATAAATTTACCGCCAGTGAAGTTTTCGATGTGTCGCTGGCTGAAGTTGACAGTGATCAGCGACGTGCGGCGAAAGCGATAAATTTTGGCCTGATCTATGGTATGTCGCCATTTGGCCTGGCCAGGCAACTTGGTATCGACCGGAGTTCTGCCAAAGACTATGTTGATCGTTATTTTGAACGCTACCCTTCCGTTAAGGCTTATATGGATGAAACACGAATGGAAGCAAAGGAAAAAGGTTACGTAGAAACTGTTTATAAGCGACGACTGTATTTGCCTGAAATTAACGCTAAAAATGCCACCCGCAGGCAATACGCAGAACGCACAGCTATTAATGCACCGATGCAGGGGACGGCTGCCGATATCATCAAGCGCGCCATGATTACTATAGACGAAAAAATACAGGGACAGGCAGAAAGCATAAGAATGGTTATGCAGGTTCACGACGAACTGGTGTTTGAAGTGGCAAAAGATAAAGTCGACGAATTACAGCTACAGATATGCGAATTGATGAGTAATGCTGGCGATCTTAAGGTGCCACTTCTGGTGGAAGCCGGCACAGGAAATAACTGGGATGAAGCTCACTAATGTGTTGTTTATCCAACACACCTGTCGTTATCTTTCAACTGTGCTAACATTATATTATTATTAGATAATACAAAAACGCAGCTAGCCGATAATTTCCTCATACCCGCAACAAATTTCTCATTTTGACTAGGAACTCACGATGTTATTAATTCCGGCGATTGATATTAAAGAAGGAAAATGTGTACGCCTTCGCCAGGGCGATATGAATGACGCAACAATTTATGGTGATGACCCTGTTGCGATGGCAGACCGGTGGATTGAAGCTGGTGCCAGAAGGTTGCATTTGGTCGATCTTGACGGAGCCACTTCCGGCAAACCCGAAAACGCCGACGTTATCCACAAAATTGCAGAAACCCATCCTTCTATTCCAATTCAGGTAGGTGGCGGCATACGAGATGAAGACACTATTCAGGCTTATCTTGATGCTGGTGTGAATTTTGTCATTATTGGTACACGGGCGGTGACTACCCCTCATTTTGTGTCAGATGTCTGTCTTGAGTTTCCGGGTCACATTATCGTCGGACTTGATGCCAAAGACGGTAAACTGGCAACAGAAGGCTGGTCAAAATTGTCTCACCATGATGCATTTGATATGGCGCATCGCTTCGAAGACGATGGTGTCGCCTCTATTATTTTTACTGATATCGGTCGCGATGGCATGATGAATAATGTAAACGTCGACTCTACTGTTGAATTATGTAGTCATATTACTATCCCGGTTATCGCTTCTGGCGGTATCACCAATCTCGATGACATCAAGGCTTTGTGTGCTGTAGCAGACGAGGGCATAGAGGGCGCTATCTCGGGACGCGCAATATATGAAGGTTCACTCGACTTCAAGGAAGCTCAAGCGCTAGCAGACAAACTTTGTTCCAGCTGACAAACCGGGTTTTGATTTTATGAGCCTGGCAAAACGCATTATCCCTTGCCTGGATGTTGATGCCGGTCGTGTCGTCAAGGGTATTAAATTCCTCGATATTAAAGATGCTGGCGATCCTGTTGAAGTAGCGCATCGTTATGACG
>JABHFC010000044.1 GCA_018676275.1 Gammaproteobacteria bacterium
AGCTATTTTTTTACCACTTAAGCTCTCTTTTTGGATAATACCTGTATCAATATTATTCGCTGCCGCCATCGCAGCTTGCAAATATTGTGCTTGAGGGTAGGGACGGTTTTCAAAGCCTTTTCGACCACGTATATCTGCCTCACAGGCGAGCAGAAACTGTTCAAAGCGCTCCGGTCGACGAAAGGCATCCATCGCCTCCAGTTTTCTCAGAATCGTATCTGCGCGCATTTCTTTTATGCGATGACAATCGAGATGATGTCTGGCAACGATGACAGCTAAGTCCCGATAACGCCCCGGTATTCGATAACGGTCGCATAAGACTTGAATTAGTTTGACACTACGTTCTTCGTGTCCTCGATGACTTGGCCATTGTGCTTTTGGAGTAGTGCCTTTGCCCAGATCATGTACCAGGGCGGCAAAGCGAATCAGGGGATCTTCTGTCAACTTACAAGACTGTTCCAGTACCATCATAGTGTGTATTCCACTATCAATTTCGGGGTGATGCAGTTCTGGTTGTGGAACGCCGAATAATCGATCAATTTCAGGAAACACTTTTTCCAGGGCTCCACAATCTCTTAGTACTTCAAAAAAACGTACCGGGTATTTTTCATTCAGGGCGCGTTCGAGTTCGGTCCAGACACGTTCGGCAACAAGGGTATCCAGTTCGCCGGAATCACTGATAGTTTGCATGAGTTTCCCGGTTTCATCGGCAACCTGAAAATTGAATCGGGCAGCAAAGCGAGCCACACGCAGGACACGTAAGGGGTCTTCAACAAAGGCTGGAGATATATGGCGGAGGATGCCGGCTTTCAAATCTTCCTGGCCATTGAAGCAATCTATAATATTGGACTGTTCATCCTCGGCGAGAGCATTTATTGTCAGGTCTCGCCGTATTAAATCTTCTTCCAGGCTTACTTCGGTGCTGGTATTAAATGCAAAACCCTTGTAGCCAGGTGCGGTTTTTCGTTCAGTGCGGGCAAGCGCATATTCTTCCTTGCTGTCGGGGTGAAGAAATACAGGAAAGTCTTTACCTACGGGTTTATATCCGAGTTCACTTAGTTCTTCAGGTGTACTGCCTACAACTACCCAATCCTGATCCTTTACTGGCAGGCCCAGTAGCTTGTCACGAACTGCGCCACCAACTTTGTATACTTTCATTCTTATTCAGGAACCGGATCTATTCAAGAGGATGCTCATGCGGCGACATTGTACTAGGAGTCTGTCGGATTTAGGATGTCCTACTGCAAGAAAGTCGGATTTGGCCCTTTTATACGCAACGACGTGCCATTCAAATGATGTACAACGGTATTTTTCGTTAAAGAGAACCACTATTCGCCTCAAAATTGCGTATAAAATTGCACAAACCGGCCTTCCTCTCGCTACGGACACCTCAATCTGACAGACTCCTGGAAGCGGGATAGTGTGAGCAGACAGAATGAGGAGAGGCTCACAAATTAGATGGACGATGTGAATGACGACGATATTCCTGGTAACGGGTTCTTTGTTTTTGTTGTGACAAATATTGTGGCACAACAGCCTCCAAAGCCTGAGCAGTAATTCCCAGTTTTTGCAGGTCATTGCTCTCGCAAATGCTATCTACTATGGTGGACTGATAATTATCAGTGGAAAATGGTTTGCCTGGCACGAAGTCAAATACTGAAGCCTGTAATCTGGACAAGCTATCTGTCAGTGGAATAATTCGGCGTCTTATCTTCAGGCAGCTGGCAGTGTATTCCACCAATTCCTGCAGACTGTATGATTTTGGTCCACATAAACAATAATATTTACCAAAGCTGTGGGGATCATCTAATGATTTAAGAAAAGCCGTGGCAACGTTATCCACATAGACAGGAGCAAAGCGAGCCTGCGGGCAGGCCAGCGGGAATACGAGAGGTGTCATTTTTAACAGCAAGGCGAAACGGTTAAAAAAACTATCGTTAGCACCAAAGATTACTGAGGGTCGAAAACAGCTAACCTGTAGATCCGCATCTGCAAATAGTATTTTTTCTGCTTCACCTTTACTGCGCAAATAATGACTGGGGCCATTGCTTGCATCAGCATTTAGAGCACTCATTTGCAATACCCGACGAACGCCGTTTTTGTGACAGGCTTTTATCATCTTTTCTACCAGCTCTACATGGGCGTAATGAAAGCCAGTTCCATTACGACCGGATTCATTCAGAATCCCGACCAGGTTGATGACGGCATCGCAGTCATTAAAGTGATTTTCCAGATTAGTCTGGCTATGTATATCGGTTTCAATTAGCTCCAGCTTCGGCAGGAGGATCAGGTTCTTTCGACTGGACTCCCGCTTACGGCTTAAGACTTTTAATTCATAGCCCGCCGTTGACAAACGATTTGCCAGTGTCTGGCCGACAAATCCGGTGCCGCCAAGAAGGCAAATCTTTTTTATAAGCATAGCTTTATGTTGTGGGACAGCTCTTTTTTGCAACAATCTGTTTGTTCGGTTGGACCAGCGAGACACGTTGCTGAATTGGTGTTATTTCACGTTTTAAACGCCAGTCATAAACGCTGGCGAAATATAGAATGCGACGTACGTATTTTCTGGTTTCTGTAAAGGGTATTTTTTCAATCCATATATCTGCCTGTTCACACTGTTTCTTAGGTAACCAGCGTTTTGCATTCGTTGGACCGGCATTATAAGCCGCGGTTGCCAGTACCATATTATCGTTAAAGGCAGCATACATATGTTTTAGATAGGCGCTGCCGATTCGTATATTCACACTCGATTGAAGTAGTTTCTTGGTATTGTATTTTCTAAGACCAATATTTTTTGCAGTTAACTTGCCAGTCGCAGGCATCACCTGCATCAGGCCCAGTGCGCCAGCCGGAGATCTTACTTCTTCAATAAAAGCACTTTCTGCCCGTATCAAAGCATACAACCAGGCAAGGTCCAGATCTCTCATTTTGGCAAACTTCTCAATGGTTTCATTGAAAGGTAGTGGAAAACGTGTCACCAGATCGTCATACAATTCAGCTTTGGCCAGCGTGATAATTGCACGGTCATGCCATCCCCAGTTTGCAGCGATGGATGCAGCTATTTGTTTCTGGTAACTGGTGAGCAGGGTCAAACTGTGGTGCCATTCTCGTCGGGCGGGATAATGTGAGCCCAGCAGGTAAAGCTCGCGGGCGCGGGTTATCGCCGGCATCGTGGATAGTTTCTGCCATTCTTCCAGATCTACCGGCAGGGGTTTGTAGTTCATCTGGTATGGGGCGTTTATTTTATCAGCAGCAAGGAAGCCATAATAATCTCGCTCTTTCGATAACCACTCGAAAATCTCATTGGCCGCTGTCACATCACCGGTTTCTTCCAGCGCACGTGCACGCCAGTAATACCAGCGTAGACGAATTCCATCATCAGCAGGTTTACCCTCAGTCCATTTTAATAATGTCTGCCAGTCTTCATTTTCCAGTGCAGTTCGTAGTCGCAGGTGCAGTATTTGTTCATCAACATCAGAGATTGCAATGTTATCCAGAAGTTGCATTGCCTGTTTATGCTTTTTACGTGCGGCGCGGGTGCTTAACGCGCGTTCTACCTTGCTAATTTCATTGTCGGTGAAACTGTAACTGGATTTGAGCTTGTCCCAGCGCGACAGAGCACGATTGATGTTTTGCCTGGCAAGCCGATGCATACCATGCAATAAAATCTCGCGCGCGATCGGTACATCATCGTATTTTGGTTTATGAGTTCCGCTGGACGGATTCTGATGCATTGCAATCCATCTCTTCGCCCAGATCTGCTCTTCCTTGCTCAGACGTCTACTGAGAAATGAGGCGAGCGCGGGTTGATTGTTTATCATGGAAAGACGAATGCGTTGCCAGACCAGCTCGTCAGTCATCAGATTGCTTTTATAAAGCAGGGCGAAAGCAGGATCGCATTGCGGAGGCAATGATTCGCCAGCAAGCCAGACAGTTCGAATGTCTTCGAGCAGATAGGCATCACTTTTTGTCTTTATGCGAGCTTGTAGTTGATAACACTGCAGGGTCTTGCTTTGCTGTGGCGTATAATTATCGACATAACTTTGCCAGTGTTTGCGTTTTGCCAGCAGCGATAACCAGGATTTACGAAGGTCATTTGCCATTGGCAAATCGTTATAGTGAGCTAAAAAACCACTGATCTCAGTGCTTTTTACTTTCCATAAACGACGCTTGAGGTAGTTATATCGTAAGTATGGATACAAGGGATAGTCTTTCAGACCGGCAGAGGTTTTTTTAAACAGGCTCAGTTTACCGGCACTTAAGGCCTTTTTTGCAACCACATATTTTTTACGTTGTTCAAGCAGTAATGCATCATCAGCCAAAGCCGCATGTAATGGCAACGACCAGCAGTTTATAGCTATTAAAAGGTAGAGTAGTGTCTTATACAGATTGTCGCGATTAATCATCACGGTTTGAAAAAAAATATCAGAGAAGGTTCCTTCATTTATAAGGTTTTCAACACATTTTCATTGTGCATGGTGAAAAAGGGTATTTGAAGCATTTAAGGAAAGTTAATCGGTAAGAATTAGCTAAGGTTTGATTTGGATTAACATTTTATTCATTAGATTCGTCGACTATAGTTTATAGACACTTCTGCTTTAAACAAGAGATGAAAATGGTAGAGACTTCATGCCAGTATTATTTTGATGCTTATTCATTTAAAACTGACATTTTGACAGATGATTCGACGCAGTCTGTGAAAACTGATTCATCCGGCAAGATTCGTTGTCGTTTATGTGAAGAGCACATTACAGATGGGCAGTCGGGCATTTATCATAATGGAAATCATATACATTGTGAGAGGAATCCTGGAGGTCATAAATTTCGGTTTGCCACGTATCAGGATGCTCCGGGTTGTCTAACTATCGGTGAAGCAAGCTTCGAACACAGCTGGTTCAGTGGTTATAATTGGCAAATTGCCTTATGTAGATCCTGCAGTGAACATCTGGGGTGGTTATTTTCCGGCAATAGCCGGTTTTATGGCCTGATTATTGACAAGTTGATTGATGAAGATAATTGATTCGATTGACGTATGCACATGTTCTAAGAAAATGGTAAAACAGGAAACATTAATTATAAGAACATCGGGTCGTGGCAGTCAGGAGATCAGTTCTCAGGTAATTGAATGCGTGGCTAGCAGCGGAATTGCGCAAGGTCTGTGTAATATATTTATACAACATACCAGTGCTTCTCTTATGCTATGTGAAAATGCTGATGCCAGTGTCAGAGCAGATCTGGAGACTTTCATGACTCGCCTGGTTCCTGATGGAGATCGGATGTTTCGTCATGTTGCAGAAGGCCCGGACGATATGCCAGCGCATGTAAGAAGCATCTTAACCGACAGCAGTTTGACTATTCCGCTAAACGAAAGTCGTTGTTTACTGGGAACCTGGCAAGGTATCTATTTGTGGGAACATAGAACGCAGCCGCATACGCGCAAAATTATAATTACGGTATATGGTGAATGAATATAATTATTACTGAGGAATAAATAATGGCTAAAGCTATATGGAAGGGCACAGTGCTGGCAGAAAGTGATGTGTATGAAACAGTAGAAGGGAACATCTACTTTCCGGCAAACACGATCAATAAGGAATACTTCAGCGACAGTGACACACATAGTATCTGTCCCTGGAAAGGTGAAGCCAGTTATTACAATGTTGAAGTGAAGGGTGAGGTGAACAAGGATGCCGCCTGGTACTATCCAACAACTAAAGACGCAGCAAAAAATATAGAAGGTAAGGTAGCCTTCTGGCGTGGTGTTGAAGTCAGTGACTGAATATCAGATCACTCTGTTTGGGTTCAATATTCCTTTAGGATCCAAACTGTTTTTTAACTGACGCATCAATTTTATTTCCGCATCGTTGCGAGAGTGTTGTAAATAAGGTCGTTTGATTTTTCCAATCCCATGCTCGGCCGAAACAGATCCCTGATGCTCTCCAGTAAGCTCATAAATGATGTCATAGATCTTTTCCTTATCTTCTTTCTTACCGGTACTCGCGATGTAATGCACATTGCTGTCACCAATATGACCGAAAGTGAGGATGCGAATGTCGGGAAATTGCTCCTGTAATATAAGATCAGCCTTTGTCAGGAACGCTTCCATCAGGCTAATAGGCACACTTATATCAAAGTTTGCGCAGGGTGCGAAACCTGGCAGTATTTCTCCGACCCCGTCTCTTATTTGCCAAAAGGCTGCAGTTTCTTTTTCGGATTGGGCAATGGCCGCGTCTTTAATCAGAGTTGAATCCAGAGCTGATTCCAGCAAATTTTGAAAGCGTGCGCTGTCTTGTTCCTGATCCGATCCTTCAAGCTCCATCAGGACATAAAATGGATATGACTGATCGAAAGGAGATTGTAAATGAGATACACGCTCAATCACATAATCATAATAATTTGCCCACATAACTTCATATGAACTCAGCGTACCACCTGATGTAGAACCAGTAAGTCGTAAAAACTTGATAACATCGGCAAGAGTGTCGAGTGCACAAAGCGCAGTACAACGACTGCTCAGTTTCGGGTATAGACGTAATACAATGCGAGTAACGACACCAAGCGTGCCTTCAGTACCAATAAATAGTTGTTTAAGATCATAGCCTGCATTGTTCTTTAACATTTTATTCAAAGAAGAAACTACAGTGCCATCAGCCAATACAGCCTCAAGACCAAGTATCAGAGCGCGAGTCATACCAAAACGAATCACCTGGTTACCCCCGGCATTAGTAGAGACATTACCACCGATAGTGCAGGAACCACGCGCACCGAGATCAAGTGGGAAATTCAAATCCGCCGCTTCTGCCGCTTCCTGAATAGTTTGCAAGGGTGTTCCACTGAGCACAGTCATTGTCATAGCTTCTGCATCGATTTCTTCGATACCTGACATTCGCTCAAGTGATAAGGCTAGTTCGTTATGATCCGGTATTGCGCCACCAGATAAGCCACTCATGCCTCCCTGGACGGCGACAGCTTGCCCGGCTTCATGACAGAGTTTTAAAACAACAGAGAGTTCATTTGTATTGGCTGGTCGGATAACAGCGTCTGGTTTGGCATCGGCAGTTTCACCACTCCAGTCGGCAAGGTGTTTTTCACCTATTTGTTCGTTTGTTAATACGGCTTTGTCACCGAGTTCGGTTCTAATTTTGTTAATTAAGTCACTCATGATTATTTAAACATCTTTGATTTGCTAATAGTTTAGGTAGAGCACCTGGCAATTGGACAGTCTTACAGGCATACCACGATCTCAATCAGGACAACTTGATAAATATATAGTACAGCGCAACGCTAAGCATAATGAAGATACTTAACAGGCTCCACATGTACAGGAATTTACCGGGTTGTAAATCAGGTTCAATTTCATTTGAGAAAATTGCCCGATGATTAAACCAGCTCAACATAGGAGCTGAAATAAACGCAACGCTGGTAGCAAAATCGATAAAAGTTCTGAAAGACGTCATAAAAAATACGAGAATCAGGCTTGCACCGATTATTTGAGTAATCAGAAAAATAATGTGAAGTTTACTCTCATCGATTTTGAGAGAGGGTACTAATTGTTTTAATACCGATCCTGCTACGCGTGGACAGGCATCCAGTGAAGCAAGCGTAGTGGATGCCATAACCGCCAGTGCTGCAATTGCAATCAGGGGTTTTGCCCAGTTACCGATGACCCGGGCAAACATGTCAATGAGTTGAGCTGCGAAGCCTGCCGGACTGGGTTTAAATTCAATGCCCGTATTAAACATGAGGGCAGTGCCCATCAGCAGGAAACAAAGCGCCAGAATGATAGTACTGATATAGCCCAGGTTAAAATCGAACCGGGCTTCTTTAGGCGTAATCGGTCGGTTCATGGTTTTGGCTTTTTCACAAACCCAAAGTGACTGAAATACCGATACTGATACACCTGTTGGCATCCATCCGGCAATAGCAATCATGAACAGGATTGTTGGTTGGTCGAATACCACTTCTCGAATTAGATCTTCTGACTGCCAGCTAATCTCAGGTACTGTCAATGCAGCGGTGACGATAGCTAACAAGGAAAACAGTATGACAACAATTTTTGTGACACTTTCAAACATTTTGTAGCGACCGGATACGAGAAATACCGCAAAGGAAGTCAAAAGAATAAACGAGAGTGTAATATCATTCAGCCCAACGTTAAAAACGTTCTTGAATATACCGGAGGTGACCAGGACAATAGCGGCAGTGCCCACAAACATATCAAGTGGAAAACCAAATAAATATATCAATAGCGCCCAACGGCCCTGACGTTCATATGCGTCCAGTAAAGGTTTACCCGTTACTGCCGCATATTCAGAACCAAAACGAAAAGCCGGATACTTAACCAGGCAAGTCAGGATGATTAGACCAGCAAGCGTTAGGCCGTAATTAGCACCTGCTCGGGTTGATTGAACCAGATGCGAAACGCCCACAGCAAGAGCCGCAAACATTAAACCAGGACCGAGTTTCTCCCGGTAGATCCTCACCAGATTATTTATCATGCAATATCTCTTCTGCTTATTATCAGGTTAAAAAAGGTCAGCTGGCTCACATAGTAATTACTGCTTCGTGTTATAAAATATTAAATATTAGTTATCAGCACCTTTAGCTATGGCACGACTTTTGGTATTTATCAGGTCATCCTTTATTTTTTGCTCATCCCAATTGTTCGAAAACTCCGGCCAACCCTGACAATGTTTTGAGATAATATCGGATAGTACGCTTATATGCGCAGACTGATCATTCAAAGCGGGGATATAGGAAAATTTCTCACCACCTGCGTCGAGAAAAAAAGCCTGATTTTGTAATTTTATTTCTTCCAGGGTCTCCAGACAATCCGCAGAAAAACCGGGACAAATTATCTGTACATTTTTTATCCCCTGGCTTCCCCATTCCTGCAATTGTTTGTCTGTATAAGGTTTTAACCACTCCTGTAAGCCTAGTCGTGATTGAAAGCTGAGGGACCATAGACCGTCTTCAAGACCTAATTGATCAGCGACCAGCCGAGCAGTCTTATGACACTCGCAGTGATAGGGATCACCGCTAAGGAAATATTGTTTTGGTAAGCCATGAAATGAGAACAGCAGCTTTTCCGGTTTTCCATGCTCTGCCCAGTGTTCACGAATACTTTCAGCTAAAGCAGAAA
>JABHFC010000384.1 GCA_018676275.1 Gammaproteobacteria bacterium
GTCCTGCGGAGGCGAAGCCCTGGTATAAATACCGGCCAATATTTCTAACAAAAGATAGAATCAAATTGGGTGTTAAATTTTTACATGATAATAAAAAGACATTGCTTCGCGCGGAACAGGTTTATGGTGTTCCCGCTGAAATAATCACCGCAATTATCGGGGTCGAAACCCGTTATGGGAAACATGCCGGCAGATATAAAGTTATTAATTCTTTATCAACTCTGGCTTTTAATTATCCAAAACGAAGCAAGTTTTTTCGTAGTGAATTAAAACACTTCTTTTTACTGGCACGCGAACAAAAAATGGAACCTCATGCTGTAATGGGTTCATATGCAGGTGCAATGGGTATTCCACAGTTTATTTCCAGTAGCTATCGTAATTACGCGATTGATTTTGACGGCGATGACTTTATCGATATTTGGAGTAATCCTGTTGATGCTATCGGTAGTGTGGGAAATTATTTTAAGGTACATGGCTGGCAGGCTGGTAAAGTGGTCACTGTACGTGCCATTGTTGAAAATGATAAATACCTTGCAGCTTTGTCGAAAGGACTGGAACCCGATTTGGCCGTATCTGAACTGGAAAATTACGGAATTACGGCAAAACAATCATTACCAAATGATGTCAAAATAAAACTGCTGGAATACGAACAAAAAGACGAGAGCGAATTCTGGCTTGGTTTTGATAATTTTTATGTAATAACTCGCTACAACCATAGTGCGCTGTATGCAATGGCTGTATACCAGCTAGCGGAAGAAATCAGGATACTTTACGAAGCAAAGCGTAAAGACTGATTATATGTAATAGATAGCAAAGCTATGTTTACGAGAACGCTAGTTTCACACGGTCAGATGAGAGGACTCTATCTCTATTTAAGAGTACTGCTGCTTGTATCATTGGTAATGCAGTTATCCTGTTCGGATAGCAGCGTAAAAGATAGCGCTCCAAAATCGAAAAGTGTTGATCCTGAATCTATACCTGATGCTGTGCCCAGGGCGGAGCCCAGGAGTAAGTATGGAAATCCGGAGTCTTATGTCGTTTTTGGAAAACGCTATCATGTTATGAAAGATAGCAAAGGCTTTAGTCAACGCGGTATTGCCTCATGGTATGGAAAAAAGTTTCATGGGCGCAAGACTTCCAATGGCGAGACCTACGATATGTATGCAATGACAGCTGCTCATAAGAAAATACCATTGCCTGCCTATGTCGAAGTCATCAACTTGAAAAACAAAAGGCGAATTATAGTCAGGGTGAACGATCGAGGTCCCTTCCATGAGAATAGAATTATAGATCTTTCTTATTCCGCCGCACTCAAGTTAGATATTGTAAAAAATGGTACTGGTCTGGTGGAAATTCGCGTCCTCGAATCGGGAGGAGAGACAGAAGCAGAAAACTCCGAAAGTCTGAATGCTCCACTGCAAACATCATCCGCGATAAAGGATACTGACGGGTTTTATATCCAGGTGGGCGCGTTTGTAGACGCAGAGAATGCCAGGAGCTTTCAAAACAGGGTTAGATTAATTAGTAAAAATAACGTTGAAATTAGTGAAGTGCTGATAAATGGAAAGACAGTTTACAGGGTTCAAATAGGGCCTATCAACAATGTTGATACTGCTGACAGGATTGTTGCGAAGCTGGGTGAAAAAGGTATTAATGAACATCAAATTGTTGTTCGTTAGAAGATTGTGAGTTTACTAAAAGGGTTGATTTAATGCATAAATTTAGTTGTAAGAAAATAGTGATATTTGGTTTTTTTGTTGCTGTCTGTCTAAACACTGTTCAGGCCGCAATAGTACCTGCACCACCGAAGATAAATGCATCTTCATATCTGGTGTTGGACTACGATAGCGGGCGTAAGCTGGTAGAAGAAAATATTGATGAAAGAGTTGAACCAGCAAGTCTGACCAAAATGATGACCGTTCATATTGTTTCCAGTGAATTGGCTGACGGGAATATAGCCATGAGCGACATGGTCAGGATAAGTGAACGTGCCTGGCGTATGACAGGCTCACGTATGTTTATTGAAGTGGACAAAGAGGTTTCGGTGGGGGATTTACTTAAAGGCGTTATCATACAATCCGGAAACGATGCGAGCGTGGCTCTGGCTGAGCATATTTCGGGGAGTGAAGAAGTGTTTGTCTCGATTATGAATCAGTATGCTCAGGATCTGGGTATGACTGGTACACATTTTATGAACAGCACCGGCTTGCCTGATCCGGAGCATTATACTACTGCTCGCGATATGGCTACACTCGCCGCTGCCCTGATTCGTGATCATCCTGATATTTATGCATTGCATTCAGTAAAGGAATTTACTTATAACGATATCAAACAACATAATCGCAATCAGATGTTGTGGCGCGATGATACAGTTGATGGAATAAAGACAGGTCATACTGAAAGTGCAGGTTATTGTCTGGTGGCATCTGCCAAAAGAAATAATATGCGACTGATATCTGTAGTGATGGGAACCGAAGGAACCAAGGCCA
>JABHFC010000385.1 GCA_018676275.1 Gammaproteobacteria bacterium
GAAGAGCCTTTCCGTCTTTATTTCTCTCGATAACATTGCCCCGCGATTCAATCCATTTTAAATCACCAGTTGATGTGTAAGCCCTGAACTCAACATGATAAGAATCTTGTTTACCCTTTATGCAATCGGATAAACCACTATTAACAGTAACGAAATCTTCAGGATGAATGATCCGTTTCCATATTTCAGTCCCTTTGTTCATATCTTCCTGGGAATAACCAAAAAGCTTTGCATTCTCTTCGTTTACAACATAGGTCCCATTTAAAATATCCATGTTCCATGTGCCTAGTTTTCCAGCAGAGAAAGCCTGATTGAGTTGCCGGTTAATGTCCTTTACTTCCTCCAGTTCCTGTCTATGGGCTGTAACATCTGTATAGGTTCGAACAAAACCACCCCCTTCTATGGGTATCTGGCGACCTTCAATAATTTGACCACCTGGCAAACAGAATTCATTTGAATATGGCAGGCGACTTTTTGCACGCTCCAGGTTTTCATTGAGTAACTCAGGCTTTTTCTCAATTTCCTTTACATAGTATTCAGTAATCTCTTCGAACCGTGACATTTCCCGCATTTTTTCTTTTGCAATCCCAAATACTTCCAGAAAACTATTGTTATATGAGAGGATTTTGAAATCATCATCGACGATGATAATCCCCTGCTCCAGATTTTCCAGGGTTTCTTCAATAGTTCTTTTTTGAACAGTAAGCTCTTTTTGTTTTTGCTCAAGCTCTGATGTTCTTTCAGCTATTTTTTGTTCCAGATTAAAACTATAATCTGACAATTGCTCTGACATATCGTCAAAAGAACGAGCAAGTACACCCACCTCATCATCACGCTCCACGGGCAAAGACCTGTCGCTTTTTTTACTATCACTAAAATCCGTTCTTGCCAGCGTTTTGCTCGCATCAATGAAATTATTTAATGGCATCATTACCTGTCCGCGTAAGACCATGTACAACAACAGAGTTTCAAAAAACAGCAGGAATATCCCCAACAGGATCATGAAACGGGCTACCTTCAAAGCCGTTGACTCAAGATATGATTTTGGTAACACCGATATGAAATACCACTCTGGTCCTTTGAGCCGGGTGTATGCCAGTATTTGATTATTTATCCCATCTGTTATCACACCGCTTCCGCGCGTGGTTTCCTTAATAAGGTTTAAAATATGAACTAGCTCGCCGTCATTTTCAGTCACAACATTGTATAAACCCTTGCTACTTGCTAACTCCTGTTTACGTTCAGATGGGCAATCAATCTACCGTTATCCTTGATAATAAAATTATATGTCCCCTGAAGATGATCGTTATATGTTCGATTGATTAAATCTTTTAGCAGGATATCATTGCCAACAGTCAGCATATGCTGGTCGTTGATATAGATGGGTGTCTCTCCTGATACGACCCATTCATTTGCCGTTTGGTCAAAATACAATCCTGTCCATACCTGCTCACGTCCAGGGTTGTTCTCACTGTTTGCTACATAAACCCATTCTTCATCATTAATATCCAGATCGGCTGATGCGTTTAGCCCCCATGTAATACCTGGCCAGTGATATATGGCGACATTCTCTGGTGTGGAAATATACAAGTTAGGAAAACTTGTGTGCCAGGCCTGGGCAAACCTGTCTATTAGTTGATAAGACAGTATGATTTTTTGTTGTAACTCCGGTGTGATAGTGACATTTTTTCCAATGTAGCCACTTATATAGTAAGACAGTGAACCATCCAGTCTTCTTTTCCCTTCATAGATAGAAAGAGGCATGCGATTAGTGTCATCTTTTTGTTTTTCAAAAAGTTCATTAAAGCGTTCACTCACATTTAACGATTGTGTTTTTTCCCACTCGCTTAAAAAGGAGAATTTAAATGCCTTTTGATTGTCCTCTGCTAACTGGAATGAGGTGCTTTCATTCATACCACGCTCACTAATATAATTCTCCAGGTTGCTAACACTCTGTTGTTCCAGTTCCGAGAGAACGAAGAAGTAGACTACTGAAGAAGTAAGCAAAACTACGATTGTGATACTGATTATCATTTTGATTAAAGTCGTAACAATCAAAGATTGCTTGATCGACTTTTTTATCGTGGCAAGCGGAAAGTAAGTCATGATGATTTTGAAGCGCTTACGAAAATTGTTCTATGTACTGTTCAACGTCAGTCATCTGTGGTTCAAGATGAATGATTTCGTTATTAATAATGTCCCAATCACCTTTTTTTCCAGCTGACTCAAGGGCAACACAGGTGTCCGCTAGTTGATTTGCCCCAACACTTCTCGCTGCCGACTTTAGTTTATGTGCGGCCATTTGAACTTCTTCTGCAGAGTGCTTTTCAAAACCTGTTTGAATTTCAAGTATTATGTTACGAGAAGGTCCGACAAAAGACTCTAACAATTCAGTAATAGACTCCTTATCATCCTCGAATATTTCCTCTAATGCAGAAGGATCAATTGCACCATTACTGTTAGTCACTTTAATGTCTGTAGCATTACTATTTACCGCAGGGGATTCATTAACTGCGCTTGTCAACTCGTCCTTACTTTTGTCGATGTTTTCGCCCGGACGAACCCGATATAGCCATTTCTTAAGCGTTTCTCTTAGTCGTGACATTTCCAGCGGCTTGGAAAGATAATCATCCATTCCTGCCTCGAGACAACGTTCAACTTCCCCCTGTAATGCGTTTGCGGTGATTGCGATAATCGGGATACGGTTACCGCTACCTTTTTCGGCTTCTCTTACCATGCCCGCTAATTCGTAACCATCGACATTTGGCATATGACAATCAGTCAAAAGCATAGTGTAATCTTTGCTCAGCCATGCATCATATGCTTCCTGACCATCAGGCATAATTTCACTTTTGTAACCAATCAGACCGAGTTGCTTTTTAATAACAAGCTGATTGGTGGGGTTATCTTCTGCAACCAGTAAAAGCACATCATCCGGGATCACATCAACTACCATTGTCCGTGTGTCAATCTCATCTGTTGTCAGTTCCGGGCTGGCACGTCCTGCTGCTATTGCAACCGATCTTATAAATGTCGACCGTCGCATCGGGTTTGAGTCTACAGTAACGTAGTCAAGTGATGAGTCTGACGCCTTAATACGCTCAGGGGTTAACATAACAAACCGGGGAGTTGGAGCATTATCGTCAAGTTGCACTGTGCCTTTGTCACGAATTTCGTCACAAATCTCAACTACCTTGTTGAACTCTACACTCTCCCCCTTAACCACGACATTGAATGGTTTATTATCAGCTTTGGCAGATTCAGCCATAGATAGTGCTTGTTCCGGTTCACTATAAATTAACTCTGCATTCCAGTAGTTCAAATAACTTTCAAGGATTTTAAGCTCTTCGTCATCACTCTTTGCTATAAGTAATACCCTTAAACCTTCTAGAGAATGTTTCTCAGTTATCTCTTTTTGATAATCAGCTTCTTCGAAAGGCATCTCCACCCAGAAGGTTGAGCCGGCCCCCTGTTCACTATCAACACCAATCTCAGCTTTCATCAATTCAACCAGACGTTTACAGATAGACAGACCGAGGCCAGTACCCCCGAATCGTCTTGTAGTAGATGTTTCCGCCTGTGAGAAGGGTTGAAATAGTCGTGAAATCCCTTCTTTTGATAAACCAATGCCATTATCAACTATTTCAAATCGCAACTTAGGCTCGGTTCCATCAACAGATTTTAAAAGAGCACGGATCATAATTTGACCACGACGCTCATCTGTATTTTCGGTAAATTTTATTGCGTTACCAGCAAGGTTAAAAAGAATCTGTCTTAAGCGTACCTGGTCACCATTTATCCAGTTTGGTATTTTCGGGTCTATATAAAGTAAAAAACGTAATTTCTTTTTGTCTGCATTTGCTCTTAAGGTATCCGCCACCCCTTCAAGTGCATCACGGATTGAAATAGGAATATATTCAATTTCCAGTTTTCCGGATTCTATCTTGGAAAAATCGAGAATGTCATTGATGATTGTTAACAGCGAAAAGGCAGATTCTTTTACTGTCGTTACCATTTGTTTTTGATCTTCGTCCAGTCTAGATTGACTGAGTAGATCGATCATGCCTACTACACCATTCATTGGTGTACGGATTTCATGACTCATGGCAGCAAGGAAATTAGCCTTGGCTTCAGTTGCAGCCTCGGCTTGTTCTTTTGCATCACCGAGTTCCTTTTGCATGCTTTTCTGGGCTGTAATATCTAGCCAGAATCCGTTATGAATGAGCGTACCATCTTCCTGTATATTCGTTACCGAGCCACCTCTTACCCATTTCTGCTCGCCGTCCGGGTGCCTAACTCGATATTCGAAGTCCGAGATTTTTTGTTTGGCACCACGTGAGGAAAGATAGCGTTTAATTTCCCCCATATCATCCTCGTCAATACATTTAAAAGCGGCCCAATAATCATTCAAGATTTCGTCATTTTCCGCTCCTACAACCTCATACGACCCCTTGCTGACGAATGAAAAGTGTTTGTTACCCTCTGGGTCTTCCACCACCTGGTAGACACAGGCAGGAATATTGTCGGTGATGTCCTGAAGACGTTGTTTTGCCTGTTCGATTAATGCCTGGGTTTCTTTTCGTGAGGTAATGTCAGAGTAGGTACTGACGAAACCACCTCCCGGAATTGGTCCACCACGTATTTCAAGATAAGTGCCGTTTGGTCGTTGTCGTTCAAACTCATGTGCTTCAAAGCGTTTTGCCGTTTCTATTTTTTCCCTGACTATGTCATCTGGTTCGCCGGGCCCAAATTCACCACGGTCAGCGTCGTAACGCATGAATTGCGCATAAGGGGTACCTTCCTGGGCAAACTGTTCAGGGTATTCACGGATCTCCAGGTATTTCTGATTCCAGGAAACAAGTTTCAGGTCTTTATCAAAGGCCACCACCCCTTGCACAAGACTATCGAGCACCGCCTGGATCAAATTGGTTTTTTCTATAATGGATGACTGACTTTCTTTAAGATCGACCTCCATAAGTTTTCGTTCAGTGGCATCAATCCAGAAGCCGTTCCAGACAATATCCTGATTCGGGAGTTTTCTTGGCACCATGGCTCCCTGGATCCATTTTTCGGTACCATCAGCAAGCATGACCCTGAACTCATCGTTCCAGGGGCACATGCTTTTGCGACTTTCATCCAGATTTTCTACCAGGTGTCCAATATGCTCTTTATCAACATACTTAAAGGCAATATTAAAATCTTCCAGCGCCTCGGCTGGAGCAACGCCGAGGATTTCCTGCATACCCAGGCTTACAAAGGTAAAGCTGGACTCGCCATCTTGTTTTTCCAGGGTTTGAAAAACAACACCGGGGATACTGTCGGTCATTTCCTGTAGCTTGTTCTGGACCTGGCTTATCTCTTCCTGGGCTTTCTTTTGTTCACTGATGTCGCGTATTGAGAAACTAAGCAATACCCCTTCGTCCGTTTCAATTGGACTTACACTGACCTCAACGGGAAACTCTCTACCGTCTTTATGCAGACCAATCGATTCAAAAGTTTCCCTTACCTCGTTCAGCGTCGTATCTAAATCCAGATCGCTGTCTATGTTTAATGCTCTTTTCGGATGATCTTTCGGGCTCAATATGGCTGATGACTTCCCAATCAGTTCTTCCGAACGATAACCAAATAATTTTGAAACCTCAGTATTGACCCTGACTATAACGTCGTCGAGCGTGGTAAAAATTATCGGGTCCGGTGTTGAATCCAACAGTTTTCGAAACTGTTTTTCACTCGTTCTCAGTGCAGTAGTTTGCTCATCAACCCGACGTTGTATACGGGTGTTCTGAGAAAAAATAAAGCCAGTAAATATAGTTGCAAATAATGTCGCCAGAACACCACTAAGCATTATCAGTTTTGAAAGGCTATCCGCTGATCCTCCCAGGTATTCCGGAGAAACATCCCAGTAGAAGGTAAAGTCAGTTTCGCCGGATGCGGTTTTCAGTGCAAAAGTGGTGATATCGTCAGATTCGCTTCCTTCAATATGTTTCCTGGCCTCGGTTGTCCAGCCACTGGCGTGCGCACTTGCTATGGAAAAGCTCATACCTTCCGGTATCAGCGGAGATAAATGCTCATCAAACTCGTTTACATCAGTAACACCGGCAATTACGCCAACGCCACGCGGGGTATCTACAGATATCGCCGAAAATGCGTAATAACGACCGGGAATCAATTCAACTGTAGGACCACCAATCAGGCTGTTACGTCTGTCAAATGCCGTATCAATCGTATCTTTAGCTTCCTTAACCTGGCTTAGGTTTTGTCCGACCTTGTATCCAATGCTATTCTCGGACACCATCCGGATAATCCAGTCCTGCCCACCTTTCGCTTCAAGGTAAATAAGTGCAGCGGGAAAAAAATCTTCCTGTTGTTGTTTAAGATAGGCGCTGGCTTTTTCAAACTCATCTGGCGTTACCTCTCCCGAAGTACCAAATAAAACCACCATGGCTCGAGAAGGACCATAAACCCGCTCGAACCAGTGTGTGAAATCACCAGTAAGTTGTTGCGCGTCGTGGTGGGCCTGGGAGAGCCAGTTTTGCTGTGTTTCAGATAAGAC
>JABHFC010000386.1 GCA_018676275.1 Gammaproteobacteria bacterium
TTTCCCAATGTTCGCTCCAACCTGTGTAGATATACAGCACGTCACCTGGTAGTAATCCACGCCATGTGAGCCCTTGTGCATTCAACATGTCTTCGATGTCTTTGCCATGGATTTGTTGTCCCGCTTTCATTGCCTCGCCTTTGCCTAAATATGTTTTAGCATCAAGCAATACAGCGCTGGTTATGATAGGCGGGGCCTTATCAATACCGAGTTTCTGTAAGGGTGAACCCGGTATCGGTTTCACCTGGGCTTCTGTATAACCACCGTAATATTTAACTTTATCTGATGGAAATATTTCCTCTCCATCCCAAACTTCATCCAAATAGCCCCAATGAGCAAAGGCATCCATCTGTGTACCCTGAGCACCTGATATGCCTGTTACTTTTGCGCCGTTGTGATGGGCAATGAGTGAATTAGGTACACCTGCGGTGGAAGAGTATTCATATTGCATAGCTGGAGCCCATGGAGATGCGGGCATGTCATTGGAACGCAAGTGTGACAATTCATAAACCCGGGCATCTCTCTGGTTTAGATGATAGGCACAACGCATCGACGTACCTGCACCAAGAGTATTCGCCATACCGCGTTCGTCTCCTTCCGGCCAGGGCGGCATAGGCACTAAGGCAAGAGACATATCGACGATTGTTTTTTGGTTAGTCATGTCAGTGCTTTGAGGTTCCTGACTACATGCATTCAGGCAAACGTTCAAAGAAATAAGAACAAAGATCTTTATCAAATTAGGAATGCGTACAGTAATTAATTCAATAAACATTATCTATGCTCCCTAATGCCAGGTCATATGATCCGGATTACTCAGTATGGAAAAGCTTATTATCGATCTGAAATGCACTTTCAGAATGAAGTCTCGTGTTTAGCCTAAAATAATCCAAACAAACGTCAAACTCGCAAATCCCACTAGTGCATGCAGACCACTAAAGTAAAAATGACGGGTGGATTTGAAATCGCCATTACGAGCTGCCTGTAAATCCTTTTCAAGTGACGCATAGCGTTTCGGAAAAAACGTACCAAGATATTCTGTCAGAAAATTGCTGGTGCGATTAACCTGCATTTTCATATCACCCATCAGGTCACTTACATAATGCGTATGATAAGGCCCTGTGAAAATCCCATCAGGGGATTCGGGCAATCTCTCCCTTGCCCAATCTTCCAGTCGCTCAATCTCTGTATCCATTCCCGCAAGCGATGGTAAAGATAAGGCACCACTAAAACACTGGGCTGTCCAATGTGCAGCTACTTCCGATGATATCGGACAGGCGAGTGTCGGAAAATAGCCTACAAACGCTAGTCTTTGTTGTTCAGGTGGGAGGATACGACGATATAAACGAAAACGAGCTGATTTAAATATCTGGTTTCTTAATGATTCCTCAATGAATGAGAGATCGCGTTGCCATCCAGTGGCAAAAATAACCAGATCTGCATCAATATGTTCTCCGTTATCGAGTTCAATTCCCTTTTCCGTGAATTTTTTTATACCTGCGCGGATAGCCTTAATACGATCAGCGTTAAGCAGATCATAAAAATCATCAATCTGTCCGATACTCTCAAATCCCCTGGGCATTTTATGATCCGGGATCATAATGGGTGCCATTTTCGCCGCTTTTGGAATAACCGCATTCTGTACTGCCCACCAGAGTTTGACTAATGGTTTGCCCGGGCCGTGCAAAAGTTTCTCAAACCTGGTTCGATAAGGGTACTCGATAAACAACTCTACAAAACGCGATACCATTCTTAAATCACTTCGTATTCCACCAGGGAAAAATCGAGGTGCCATCCAATGAGCCCTGCGAAAAACTATAGTAGAGGATTTATCTTCTTTCGCTGCTGCCGCGGCACAATCCAGTGCGGATTTTCCAGCACCAACAGTAATCACTTTTTTGGCATCTGCCACATCAGGATCCATACTCTTGCTGGAGTGGCAAATATGACCTGCAAATTTATCCATACCTTCTATCTCAGGAATGGAAGATTTAGAAAAGGCGCCGTTGCAAATCACTACAAAGGGGAAGTGGAGTGTTTCAGATGTATTCGTTTCAATATTGCGGACTGTAATTTCAAATCCGGAGTTTGGGTTTGTATCTTTGCTTGCTACTTGTGTGACTTCACGATTGAAGCGAATATGCTGACGAATCTGGAAGTGATCAGTATAGGATTCCAGGTAGTCGCGAATATTATCTGCGCTCGGGAAAAAGCCTACAGATTTAGCGTGGGCGAAATCAGAAAAGCAGTATGTTTCCCTTGAATTATTTGCCCGTAATCCCGGGTAGGTGCGTGAAGGAGCCCAGACACCACCGAGGGCCGGTTCTTTATCGAATACTACGACCTCAAAACCATTACTTAGAAAGACCTTGGCAGTTACAAGACCCGCAATCCCTGCCCCGATAATACCTACTCGCTTCTGATTAGAAGCATCGACTTTTAATTTATTGGTGTTTTTGCTTTGGCTGTCCTCAGAAGTACTCATTGTAATTGATCCCCCCGTGTCCACAGATCAGTATTCAATATGAACTAAGAATATACTATTTTATACTTATGAGTAGCTGTTTCGCGTTTCATGGCAAATTTTAACCATCATTAGACGGGAGCTGTGCTTAACCGGCGATCTGTCATGAGTGCAGGGTTAATATGAAACAATATTTTATCTGTATTACTTATTAGATATCAGGAGTTCGATTACAAAATGGATAAATTAGTATCAAGATGTATCTATATTTTTACATAAAAAGCAAAGCAGATATGAATGACTTATCGAAAGTGTCAGTTTTACTACTATTGTTTTTTTGTCTCATGGTGTCTTCTGCTTCCTGGGCAAAAGACAATGATTTTTTTAACTTTGAGCATATAAAATATGCTTTTATTTATTTAGAAAGTCCTACTACAGCCAATTTTGAGAAGCTTGCTAACTCACAGGCAATGCAACACCTGAAAAACCACTCCGATAGAACTGGGTATTACAGCAAGGAGTCCACTGCAGAAGATATAGCAAAAGATATTCTTGCATCAGATGAAATAAACCAGGAACTTATGAATGAGGTAAAACAGTTACTCACTTATGTTGAAAAAAGCAAAGATGAGCAATCATATTGCCTGTCTAAAGCCAAAGACTATCTGCCATCAGACTTTAACTATGACGGCAATTTATATTTCACATGGGGTTACGATATTGGCGTTTCAATGGATAAAAATGCCTCTCTAAATTTAGCTCATAAGACATTTCGGGAAGATGCGGAAGAAATCTGGTTTTACTGTATTCACGAACTGCATCATATAGGTGTGCAACGCTATACTCGATTTCCTGATTTATCAAACATTCTAACGGGTACTGAACTGTTCGCATTGGTCAAATATTTAACCTTTCTTGAAGGCTCCGCTGTTTATGCGAGTTATGAAGCTAGAAAAATAAGAAATGCGCTTGATGATCCCGACTATGTTGCTCTGAAAGATATTGAGCTGATGGAAAAGTATGAAAAGGAATATTTCGAAATCTATGAAAAAGTAAAACTTATTGGAAAACGCAAACTGAATGACGAGGACTTGAATTTACTCGATGATCTGTCCGATGGGAAACGTCTTTGGTATAGAGTAGGGGCGAAAATAGCAGCGGAAATTGATGCATCGCTTGGCAGAGAAGGTTTTAAATCACTGATTCAGAGTGGACCTGATGCATTTTTCAATGCTTATTTTAATACTGAATAAACCAGGTGAAAGTATTGTGATGCATTTGTTATAAAGATTCTCTTTTTTCAGTTTGTTGATTGACCGAATCCGGTACAACGCAGGTACCTAAAGAATTATCTTAAATAGGGTGCCTGCTTATTCAATATTGCCTATACTTAGAGAAAATAAGGTGCGGTTATCCATATGGCAAAATTTCACTAGTCATCAGACCTACTACCATGCATGTTTAAGAATCTCTTCACAAAACCCATAGAACTTAAAATTGGCGATCAGGTACTGCAGTTCAATTCTGATTCAGATTTTGCGTTTATCATGGAAGGAAGAACGGCTGTTTCATCGGAAAAGCTTAGTGAGTTGTTCAAGCTACCGATAGATCAACTGGAAAAGCAAACAAAGATGATCACGAAGACAAAAGATTCTTTGTTTTTAATTCTTTCTGATGCTGCTGGAGATCCTGATAGCATTGATCGTTCAATACGTGAACTGGATTCTATGGTTTTTTCACAGGATCACAGTTGGAGGGACATAATCAAAGCCTTAAATGAAGGTAACGAAGAGTTGAATTCTCTGCGAATGACGGTCCTGTCAAAGTACATAAAGTATTTATCATCCCTGGAAAGCACGATAGATAATATTTATCAGGAAAAGAAACAGGCTGTTGGAACGCCAGACTCTGATGATGAAAAAGCGACACCTGATTTTGGCGCTACCTGGGCATCTGCCAGTTTGGAAGATGAGTTTCCTTTGGATATCCCAACTACAAATGAATTTAAACGATTGCCAAAAGATAAAGAAGTAACAATTCAATTCCCACCAGGAAAACAATTAGACATTCGCATGGAAACATTTAAATGTAAGCTTCTGGCAACGGACGACAATGTACAGTTCATTGATAATAGCGGAGTAACAATTCTTGAAAAAGGAAGTCATATTATCGGAAGAGGTAAAAACAGTTCGGTGAAGATCGATGCTGCTCAGAAATACGTATCGAGAACACATCTTCGTGTTCTTGTTGATAATGATCACACAATTCAACTAACAGATCTTTCCACGAGCGGTACATTCATTCCTGCAGAGTATTTGGATTAAATTTAATATAAATGAAATTATTAATGAACACTCTAGACGTCCTGCTTGCGAGGATGCATCTAGTATTTGCAGTAATCTTACTTGCTCTTACACCACCTGCTTTTGGATTGACTTTGGAACAGTCCAGGCAGTTCAGAGAAATGGATTACAATTTACTGGATGGAATTACAATAGAATACAAGGGCGAAGATAAAGAACTTTTCTTCGTCGACAATGGACAACCCTATCATTACAGCAGGATACAGCAGGAGCAGGATGGCGATCTTTTCAGATGGGTAGGGCTTGGAGAGATGAAGCAAGCGAAATACGTAAAATATTTGGCAATGGCCAAAGAACGAATACCTGAAATAGTTGTAACAGTGGGTGGCTTATCAATTCCCGACCCCCAGAAAACTGCTCCTGACACGATCTGTGATTTAGTCTATGACCATCAGACAGGAAAACCGAAAGATGTATATCTTGTAGATTTTGAAAATAAAATATTTGATCCTGTCCTCGAAGAAGCGACAAGAGGTTTGAGAGAAGAACTTGGACAGCAAGTAACTATACAACAAACTGTCTTGTTTTTTTACAATCGTTGTTTTTCTCAGCAATATCCAATCGATCAAGTTATACAAGAAGTAGATTTATCTGTCTCCAGCAATAGCAAGCAGGTTAATGAGTCTGAAGAGAAACATGTACAAGTCATAGAGTCTCGAAATCCAGAAGAGGCACCACCAGAAAAGAAATCACAATTGACAGTCGTAAAACCTGAATCAAAAAAAGACATTGCTATTGAATCGAAACCAGTATTGGAGCTAGCAAGCATCGATGAGAAGGTTCAAGTCACTAAACCCCTGGCAGAAAAGAAAACCAGGAAATGTGCAAAAATCAATAATGAGGATTATGAAATTGAAGATGATGAAAGTCGTGGTTCACGATTAGCCGATTTTGTAAGGCAACTGGAATATGTCGATTCCTGGGGTTCGGGGGAAGACTCATATTCCAAACTGGTCTCCACGTTTAACATAGCCTATCCCATTTTTGTTCACTACGACGAACTCAGCGATGAACTAAAGAAAAAATATGTATGGATCATAGGCAATACATATGACATTCCAAAGGAGTTATATATACAACTTCCCTGTCAGAAAAGGAATGCAATGAATTCTGTGTTTGAGAAGATCCTTGGGAAAAATAAGTAAATAATGGGCTTTCTGAGACATATATGAAGATGTAATATGCAAAAAAAGAACTAAACTATTTAATACATATTGATTAATCGGGGAAAATTCGATGACATGGAACAAAGTGGTACTTACAACGGCACAAATTGAAGAACAACACGCGCTGGAAAAACTGCAAAAGCAGTTCGAAAA
>JABHFC010000387.1 GCA_018676275.1 Gammaproteobacteria bacterium
GTACCCCGGTGTCCCAATTGGCCATAGCCCTGCAATCGAAATCGAGGCAGGAGGGGACAGGCTGGGCATTGAGTTCTTCGGCGACTTTATTCGCATCAGGCAAGTCATTTTTCAGTAACCAGTCACCACTGAGCCGCAGACACAATGAGCCCGTCTCCAATCGAGATAATGTTAAAGTCGCCGCTCCAGTTTCTGCTTCCTGGTTTATATTCATCGTACTATGGCGAATTCCCTGTAAATAAATGCATCGATATCATCATCAAAACCCTACTCTTTTTACCGCATTTTTTCCTTGATCCGTCTCAAGATATGCGTGTTCAAAGAATCTTTTCCAAGCCCATTTATTTCCATATAGTAAATAAGCACATACCAGCTATAGACATTCGAATACGATAGTGTTTATTCTGTAAATAAATATGTATTCACTTTTCATTATGCAAATGGGGAGAAGGCATGACAAGCACAGAGACAGAGCAGGAAAACACAACGGCAACTGACGAAGAACTCTATGGTGTTCCAGATGTTAATGCGCTCAGTTTTGATGATTTAAAGGAATGTCTGAATAAAGGCATATCTGATTTTCGCAAAGCACCCTTATTTGGCTTGTTCTTTGGTGGCATATTTGCCTTTGGCGGAATTCTTATTGTTCAATCAATTATCTTTTTTGAAAAGGGCTGGCTTATCTACCCAATGCTGGTCGGTTTTCCTCTGCTTGGTCCTTTTGCTGCCGTTGGTCTTTATGACGTGAGTCGCCGACTGGAGGCAGGAAAGCCACTGCCCTGGAATCAAATATTATCTGTTATCAGTTTGCAAACGGGGCGGCAATTACCCTACATGGCATTTGTTATGCTTTTCATCTTCTGGATCTGGATCTACCAGATCCGACTTCTAGTAGCGCTGATACTTGGGAGAATGTCATTCACAAGCTTTGAAGCATTCTTTCAAATTCTCACAACAACACCAGAAGGCTGGGCTTTTATTGGCATAGGTCACGTGGTTGGTGCTGGTTTTGCACTGCTTTTGTTTTCAGTTACTGTAGTCTCTATTCCTTTGATCCTTGATCGCGATCTAGATTTTATTACCGGCATGATTACCAGTGTAAAGACGGTTGTTAAAAGCCCGATCGTTATGTTGTCATGGGGAGTGTTTGTCACGCTTGCAGTAATGGCTTCGTTTATTCCCCTGTTTTTAGGTTTGCTTGTTGTATTACCAGTGCTGGGTCATACGACCTGGCATATATATAAGAAGGCGGTGGTGTGATAATTAATATAATCTGTCCCCGTCCTTCAGGAGCTTTAGAATGAAATTAGCTGTAATGATTTTAAATGCGATGTTTTTACTTTTATTTATCAGTGCCGTTATCGGTGAGTGGGGAGAACCTCCTGCACTAATTGCTGGTATAGGTATCGTAAGCATTCTTATTAACTCAATTTTTATTCTGATCAAGATAAAAAGTGATTTTGCGGAGTGAGGCTGCAAGGTTTGCTCTCTCAATGGCTTTATGATCACGAGAGAATAAACAAAATATGAGAGAAGATTATCCACGTGACCTGGTAGGTTATGGCAATAACTTACCGCATCCACATTGGCCCGGGAATGCCCGTTTAGCGTTGAGCTTCGTATTAAATTACGAGGAAGGTGGCGAGCGCAGTATTTTGGATGGCGATCCTGAATCTGAAGCAAATATTACCGAGTTACACTTGCCACCCGTCAAAGGTAAACGCAGTCTGGTTGCGGAGAGTGAATTTGAGTATGGAAGTCGTTCAGGCTTTTGGCGGATCATGCGACTATTTCAGGAGCGCAATATTCATTTCACCTGTTGGGCGGTTGGCATCGCGCTGGAGCGAAATCCGGAAGCTGCACGTGCCATGGCTGAGGCAGGGCATGAAGTAGCCAGTCATTCCTGGCGCTGGATAGACTACATCGATGTGCCAATTGAAGTGGAGCGTGAACATATTCAACGATGTATCGAGACAATTGAAAGGTTGTGTGGCGAGCGCCCCTATGGCTGGTTTACCGGTAGGTACAGTCCCAATACCCTGAGCCTGTTGGTCGAAGAAGGCGGTTTCGTTTACAGCTCGGATGCACTGAATGATGAATTACCCTATTGGGTAAAGGTAGACGATAAACCTCTGCTCATGGTTCCTTATTCCATTGATGCGAATGATGTTAAATACACAATGCCACCAGGCTGGAGCTCGGGCGAAGATTTCTTCACCTATCTGAAAGCCACCTTCGATATGTTGTACCGGGAAGGTGAAGTTGCGCCAAAGATGATGACAGTTGGTCTTCATTGCCGCTGGTCCGGTCGACCGGGGAGGGCCGAAGCGCTTGCCCGCTTTATGGACTACGCTCAGAGTCACGATGATGTCTGGATCTGCAAGCGACTGGAAATTGCTCGTCACTGGACTGAGCAACATCCCTACGTAGATAAATAAGGCAATTAGTTAGTGACCCTGTCACTGAGCTCGTCAATTTTTAGGGTTTTGGGGTAGAACCTTGCAGAATACGAACTTATTATACAATCTCGATTACAGTCTCCGTAGTTCCGTCATCACAAATTGTGCAGGCGACCGGCGAATGAGCGCTGGCCCACTCAACAATTTCATGAAGTAGTTCGGGGCTTGCCGCAACGGCACCAATCCTAACCAGGATTTTCCAGTCTGTGAGGCCGGCAGATACGCTCTCATCACAACCAAGCAGTCCTCGGGCATCAGCTGCACTGCTGACGCTTACAGTCAGCGTAGTCAGTTCGATACCAAGCTGGGCGGCTCGCATGGCTATCACAGTGGCGTTGCATGATGCGAGTGAGGCGCGTAGCAACCATCCGGGTTTGGCGGCCGAACTTTTACCGCCCAGAGCGGATGGCATGTCGGTGTAGCATACCGCTTCATGCTCTCCGCTAACTTCAAAGCGCAGTCCCGATTCAAGCGTCGCCGTGGCGGAACCGCTTGTGTTGGCTTTCTCAGGTTGTTCGGTAAAAACCTTTGTCATTGTCTCGATTGCATCACGAATTTCAGATACTGGCATGCGGGTCTCCTGGGTGCCTGGCGCGGTTTACGGCCTGCGTTATTTCAAGGTAGTTTAGTGAATATTACTGGATTGCCAGAGGAGTTAATATATTGTGGGGTAGGAATGGTTAAATTGTGCCCGGAACCCGCAGCATGACACGTATAAAAGAAGGTGTGTGAGGGCGAGGCTTAAGCCGCCTTATGAATAGAAATTTCGACGTGTTGCCCGACGCGGGCGAGCATATTAATGAGTTTGTCGACAGAAAATAATTCAATCTTGCCCTGGTAGATTTCACTGACGCGTGGTTGAGAGACTTTAAAACGATTAGCGGCTTCAGCCTGAGTAATACCTTCGGCTTTGATATACGATTTAATAGCAGCCATTAATTTAGAACGTACCAGCAGATTTTCTGCTTCGACCTTTTCAAAACCCAAATCAGCAAAGACATTACCGGATGAATTGCTTATTTGATTGTCTTTCTTGTTCATCCTTGCTTATCCAGAATTAGTTTTAATCGTGCTTTGGCCACATCAATAACTCTCTTCGGTGTTTTGCGGGCTTTCTTTTGAAAAGCATGCAACACATATACGGCATCATGCAGCATGGTGATATATATCACGCGAAACTCCCCCTTCCTGTGAATACGAATTTCACGAACACCAGAAGCAATGCTTGTCATTGGTTTCCAGTCAGATGGCTCAAATCCTAACTGCACCTGACTAAGCTGGTAACCAGCATCCTGTCTGACCTCTAGCGGGAATGCCCGAATATCAGCCAGCGTGCTTCCTGCAAACTTTAGCTCCTTCATGGATGAATGATATACGAAATTACGTATAATTCAATACTGAAAAAATTAAAGGGACAATTTCCTTAAGGACCCACCGATTAAGTCAGAAATTTTAATAACCTGTCATTCTGGCGCAGGCCAGAATCCAGTCAAAAAGATGGTATTCTGGTATTCAACAGCATGACACTAGATTGATTTAATCAAAGCTTACTTGAAACGCTGCGGAGAACAGGACATGAGTAAAAAAATTAATATTAACGGCAAGGACGTCAGCGTCGATGTAGATGAAAATATGCCACTACTCTGGTTTTTACGCGATGAACTGGAATTAACAGGCACAAAATACGGTTGTGGTATTGCTGCATGCGGTGCCTGTGCCGTGCATCTGGATGGTGCTGCCATTCGCGCATGTGTAACGCCGGTTAGCAGCGTGATTGGTAAAAAAATTACCACTATTGAAGGCTTGTCCGAAGATGGTAGTCATCCTCTGCAGAAGGCCTGGCTGGCAAACAATGTCCCGCAATGTGGCTATTGCCAGGCGGGGCAGATCATGGGCGCGGCTGATTTTCTGAGTAAGAACCCTAAGCCCAAAGAAGAAGATATCGATAACGTCATGTCAGCTCATATCTGTCGTTGCGGCACCTATAAGCGTATTAAGAAAGCAATTCTCGAGGCCGCTGCCGACATGCAGGAGGCCTAAGATGAATTTACAAAAAGTAAACCGACGTGAATTCCTGAAGGCGACCGGTATGACGGCCGGAGGCCTCGTCATGGGTGTCACAGTCCCGATGAGTCTTCACGCAGAAGAGGGCGAGACGGGTTTCCATCCCAAAGTCTTTATACAAATCGCAGAAAATGGCGATACCACGCTCTACTGTGGTCGCGCCGAAATGGGCCAGGGTATCAGCACGGCACTACCGGCTGCGGTTGCCGATGAACTGGAAGCCGACTGGTCAAGGGTAACTGTCCTGCAGGGCGATGGTGACAAGAAATATGGCAGCCAGGCGACCGGTGGTTCAAGAAGTATCAATGAATTTTTCATTCCCATGCGAACAGCTGGTGCGGCCATGCGCGAAATGCTTATTAAAGCAGCATCGCAAAGCTGGGGTATACCTGAATCGGATTGTTACGCTGAGCTACACTTCGTCCACAACAAAAAGAATAAAAAGAAACTCAGTTACGGTGAACTGTCATCCGTCGCCGCAAAATTACCTGTACCAACTAAACCGGCTTTAAAGAGCAAGGACCAATTTCGTTATATCGGTAAGCCACTAACCAGGCACGATCAGGATGAGGTTGTCGTGGGTAAGCGAACATACGGCATTGATACAAAGATCCCCGGCCTTAAATATGCGGCAATCACGCACGTGCCGGTCTACGGCGGTAAACTTAAGAGTGTCGATAAAACCGGGGCCTTAAAAATGAAAGGGGTCGTTGATGTGGTCGAAGTTGAGCGCATCAAAAGTCCCTTTAGTAGTCTTGGTGGTGTTGCCGTGGTTGCAGATAATACCTGGACCGCCCAGCAGGCTCTTAAAAAACTGAAGATTGAATGGGATCTTGGCGAACACAAAGGCTATGACTCGAAGACCTACCTGCAGGACTTAATAAAAAATGTTGAATCACCGGCAGAGAAAATCTTTAGTCGCGGTGACGTAGACAAGGGACTGGAAGAGGCCGCGACAAGGCATTCAGCGAGCTATACCGGTGGACACCTGTCTCACTCGCCAATGGAACCGATGGCTAGTCTTGCCTGGGTGCAGGATGACTCTTGCGAAATATGGGCGTCAACGCAAAACCCGCAGCAGATCCAGCAGGTTATTGCTATCTTCCTGGGGCGTAAAGAAGAGGACATTGTTGTTCATGTGACTGCAGCCGGTGGCGCCTTCGGTCGAAAAGGTAAGTGCGATTATGTACACGAGGCTGCGGCCATCTCGAAAGCAGTCGGCGTACCTGTGCAACTGACCTGGTCTCGTGAAGAAGACATGCGTACCGGTTACTATCACTCCATTAATGCCCAGCATCTTGAAGCAGGATTGGACAAAGACGGAAACATTAGCGCCTGGTTACAACGTGCGGCCTTTCCTTCGATCGGTTCAACCTTCAATCCGAGCCTGGACCGTGCCAATGAAAGAGATTTTACTCGTCCTATTGCACATCCTTATGGTATTGCAAACTATAAACTCGAATCCGGTCACGCCCCGGCACATACACGCATTGGCTGGTATCGCGCGGTGTATGACATCTTCTATGGTTTTGCCACTAACGTATTCACCGACGAACTGGCACAAAAAGCCGGCATCGACACGCTAACCTTCCTGCGTAATATCTATGACAACAATAAAGACCCGGTCCTGGCTAAATCCGCCAGTCGTTGTCGTGGTGTGCTTGATCTCGCCGCAAAGAAAGGCAGCTGGGGCAAAAAGATGCCAAAGAACCACGGTCTCGGTATTGCCGTCCACTATAGTTACAACAGTTACCTCGCGATGCTTGTCCATGTAGAAACCAAAGGTGATGACATCAAGGTACACCGGGTCGATTGTGCTGTTGATTGCGGCCTGGTACTGAACCCGGATATCGCCACCGCACAAATGGAAGGTGCTGTTGTCATGGGTCTGTCTCTGTCATTGAGAGAAGATGTGACATTCAGGGATGGCGCAGTGGTTAATTCAAATTACCATGATTACCCCGTGCTACGTCACAATGAGATGCCGGAAGTCCATGTACATTTCGTCGATAATGACGAAAGTCCAACTGGACTCGGTGAACCCGGCGTACCCACTTTCGCACCCGCATTCATCAATGCAATTTATGCGGCAAGTGGCAAACGTTATCGTTCGATACCGATCAAGCCAATGAGTGTTTGAGAAGAACTATCGTCAGGAAAATACATACAAACTGTCACTGCAGTTTCCGTCTTTGTCCTAAATGTAGAATTTGAAGTTTTACCGCGCGACTTATGTTTAATTATTATCCCGAACCTAAAATTTGATGTGTAATGACTATTAAAAAAATCCTGGCAAAACCATTCCCCTTAGTTTGTTCGCTATTAACCGGGGTTCTGTTCGTATTATCTTCGGCTGCGCTATTTGCAGAAGATTTTGGAAATATCGGTGGCTATGAACATGATTCAGGCTGGCCACAGGAACTTGATCAGTTCCATTGGGGTGTTGATGAAGGAAAGGAACCCGATACCTCGGTAAGCGCGTCAGGTGTGGGCGTAGATTTGCGTAAAGGACTGGTTTACACATTGGTACGAAACAAACCTCATGTACGAGTTTACAAAATGGATGGCAGTCTCGTAGACACCTGGTCTCCGGCGAAGGTCGGCAGGGTGCATATGCTACATGTCGATCAATTTGGCAATATCTGGATAGCTGATAATTATGGGCATACGGTGACGCAGTACACGCCGGAAGGGAAAGTAATTCTAAGCCTTGGCACCTTTGGGGAAGCCGGCATGGACGCTGAGCATTTTTCTGAGCCTACAGATGTCGCAACCACAGATGATGGCAAATATATTTTTGTTTCCGATGGCTATGTTAACAAGCGCATAGTCAAATTCGATAGCAGAGGAAAATATCTTGGCATGTGGGGTGGCAGAGATGCTGGAATAAGCGATGGACAGTTTGTTCTTCCACATAGTCTGACCGTCATGGCTAACAGGGTGTATGTCGCTGATCGCGAAGGCGCAAGAGTGCAGGTGTTTGACCTTGATGGAAACTTCATTGAAGACTGGCGCGATATCCTTGTGCCATGGGCGATAGCCAGTGTCGATAAATACATATTAGTTGCCGGTGAACGATTACCTGAAGGTAGAAGTACAGACGCAATCGCCGCTGTTAAAGTTAAAGGTGGTTATATTGATGCGCCCCTGCGACAAGATGTTATTGTTTTTAACGAAGCAGGAGAAATAGTCAAAGAAATCTCCTTACCCCAGGGAAATGATTACGGACAGGTGAACTGGCTGCATGCCATTGATGTCGATAGAAGAGGTAATATTTTTCTGGCTGATGTTGTAGGCAATCACGTTCAGAAATGGAGAGCAGGGGCGACTACTGGAAAATAACTGGAGCAGGGGCCTGACCCCGAACCCCATGACTGAAATGAACACAATAGACGAGCTGGCCGATTGCTATACAAGTAATAAGTTATCGCTTGCGATAATGGATTCCAACGCAACACTTGATGATGCGTCATTGAAAGATATTCAACTGAGTTACAAAAATTCTGAATGCGTAGAGTCAATAACGGTAACTGTGTTTGATGAGTATGAAGATACAAAAATCAACAACCCTGTACTGTGGTTGCATCTGATAATCGACACTTGCGAGGGCTTCGAGGAAGCTGTCGATTACCGGGAGTGGCTTCTAAATGAAGGCTATAAAGATACGCCTTTTTTTCAGTCTCTGTACGCCCGATATGGCGAGGTAATGCCTGTAATCAGAGCTGTGCTTGGCAATAAGGTTAAGGCTGTTGATGCACACCACATTGAATTCAATACCGGTATTGCTAAAGCCTTGAGAAATTACCAGTTGTAATATGCTTGATTCCGATTTGGCTCAGGTCGCTGGCGCTTTGCGTTTGACATGCATACCCAATAGTTTGCCTGCAAAATACAGGATAAACGCCAGGACTATACCGTTTCTAAGCGCAATAAAGGCGTAGGACTTAAAATAACCATCAGAGTACAGGGGGACGATTTCATTACCCCTTACCTCGTAGCGACTGAGAACATGGCCATCATCATCTGTTAATGTCGCTTCTATTATTTGCTTGCTTCCTGATTGTTCTATGACTGTATAAGAAATTGAGGTGTATTCGTTTAGTTCTATCACCCCCGTATTGTCTGTCATAAGAAAGCTCGTATCAGGATGCGTATCTCTGTAACTCTGCAGATTATCCAGACGCAGCCTGACAATTTCATTGTTATTATCCTGAGCAATAGCCAGCACGGAAAAATCATAATGAGGAGTTCTTCCTTTCGTTATATCACGTGCATCCATATGCTGGATAATCGGCAAGCTGACTGCTGTGCCGAGCGTACAACTGACAGGAAAGAAAAAACCGGAACAAAGGATGATTGGCAATCGTTTTAACCAGATATTCATTTACTAATCTCAACTAGTTGATTATTTATTAGCACAGAGTAATTATTCTGTCCCAGCGGAGTGTTCGATCAGTTTTGCCTGCTTCAATCACGACTTTTTTGCCGAGGTGTTTGCTGATGTACTGTTCTAATTCAGATTCGGCCGCCTCACCATCTGCACCCATTACCGCGAATTTTAAATAGCTATCATCATCGCTAAAAGGTTCAAGTCCCCTGTGCTGGCTGTTGAATATCAGGGTAATCTCAAACACACCTCTTGCGAATAAATTTTGTTTTTGATGCTCGCTGAGCACAATCTCCTTTTCGCTATTTAAAATGAGCTGCTTTTTCTTTTTGAGCGTTCGTTCTTCAATGAACAGATAGCTGCCCATGAGAAGGATAAAAGCAAGTAGAAGCGACCAAAGAACATAAACCAGCGACAGAACACGGCCCCAGTTTTGCGCCATACTTTGCCCGAAATTATCGAGGATGAAATTGGGAGCACTGTGTTTTAAGAAGACCTCAATAATCATAAGTGAAGAGGTGACTGCAATAAATACGAGGATTCCTGTTTCTCTATTCATTTGCAAAGATGCTAAAACATGACGCTATGCGAGCGTGGACAAGTGTCACCCTTTGCATTTTCGAAGCCGGCGAAATCCTTATCACTTAAGCTGATGTTTAATAATGCTTTTAGATGGTCACTGTCAATATTACGCCAGTTAAGATAGACATAAGCGCCGCTATCAAACACATCAAATAAAAGAAATGAATCAAACTTCTCGTCCAGCTGGAGAAAGTCAGGATTTTGTTCTTCACCTACGCTTTTTACTATTTGACCTGTATCGTCCAGTTCAATGATAAAACCCAGGCGTTCACGTGTTTCCCCAAACAGGCTGCCACCTAATTCCGCAGTTTTTTCCAGTACTTTATACTGGAAAGGATATTTGGCGTTGGATTTGGGCATGTCTTAGCCCTGCGTTAATCCATCACGATGTTTCTGTAGCAGATTCACAAGGCTAAGAATGATTGCATGCAGGTAAATGTAAATAGATAAAATACTGATTGTCAGCATCCCTTCCTTAGCCAGCAGGTTTATATCCATTTCCCTGAACATGTCCAGCATCCAGGTACCACCGAGCGACCAACAGACTGCAAATATAATAACGATGCCGAAGTTCAGGTAATCACCAAAACATTGTGACGATAACCAGATAGTGCCGACAATCGGAATCAAACACAGACCAATAGCGAGCAACATGCCAGTGTTAGTAAATAGTGATTGCATGGCAGGCAATAATAGATAGATGCAGATGGAGAATGTCGCTAATACCGGCACCAGGTAATCCATACCGAAACCACGCTGATGATCAGGTGAATTTATCACGTTCGATTAACTTTCCCCTATAAGCAAGACTCAATTATAGAGAAACGAGAGCTAATGTCGATATCGTCCGCTTGACATAAACATTAATTTGAAAAATAGCAGTACTGATAAAAATAGACATTGTTATTTAGAGAGGCTAGTTGCAAAATGTTGTGCTCTATGAGTACGCCCGACTATAAAAAATCCCTTGTGCGCGTCAAAGAAGCATTCGAAACGACTTGTTTCATTTCCTTTGCCGCACCCTATGGCCTTGATGAAAAAGTAACACTGCCAGAGGGAATGGTTTTAAATCTTCACGAACATGTCAATAAAAAGGGGGAACCCTGGTACGACGCTTTACCCATCGATCAGGAGGCCTGGGCACCTTTGCTGATTTCTGACATGCACCGTTTTGATAAAAACTTCCGGGGTAGCTATCACTTTAGTCCGAATGAAGAGGAAATAGAGAAATACTTTGAAGCCATAGCTGATATCCCGACTGAAACCCCAACGCTATTAAGACCCTATCATGCCATACAGGGGAGTTTGTTTGGCACCGCTATCGGTGATGCCATCGGTTTACCTTATGAAGGTATGTCACCTCGACGTATAAAAAAGTTAAAAGCCTTTCCTCTTAGGCAGCGTTTCTTTTTTGGACGCGGCATGCTATCGGATGATACCGAACACACCTGCATGGTCGCCGACTCGCTGATTTATAGCCAGGGTGCAGCGGACAAATTCGCAAAATTACTGGCTTGTACGATGCGTCTGTGGTTTCTGGGAATGCCGGCCGGGATTGGTATGGCCACCTTGCGCGCCTGTTTAAAACTGTGGTTGTTTATCCCGCCGAAAAACAGCGGTGTTTTCAGTGCGGGCAATGGTCCGGCTATGCGTAGCGCCATAATAGGTGTTTACGCCAGCGACGATAAAGCCCTCAGAGCCGAGCTTGTTCAGATTAGCACGCGAATCACCCATACCGACCCGAAAGCCCTTAAAGGAGCCATGATTGTGGCGGAAATGGCCGCCAGAAATGCTGAAGGCGATCCCATAAAGACGGATAATTGCCTGGTCGGACTCAGTGAGATTATCGACGATGACAAGGAACTCGAAGCATTGCTTAGCAAGGCCATCGCCAGTGCCAAAGCGCAGCAAAGCGCTGAGGAATTTTGTTTACAGGAAAACCACGCCAAAGGCGTGAGCGGTTATATATTTCATACTCTGCCAGTCGTTCTTCAAATTGTCTTAAGACATAACGACAATTACGAGGAAGCCATTAGCGAGGCTGTCCGTTGTGGTGGTGACACCGATACCGTGGCCGCCATCATCGGCGGTATTGTTGGCGCGAATGTCGGTAAGAAAGGAATACCGCAGGACTGGCTGGATAATCTTAAGGATTGGCCGCGTGATAAAACCTATATTCGTCTTCTCGGTGAGGAACTGGCGATGGTGAAACATCTGAAAAAAACTGGTCGCTCACAATGGATGGATTTCGTACGTCTTCTTTTGAGGAATGCTTTTTTTATGATTTGGGTGCTGGCTCACGGCTTTAGACGCCTGCTTCCGCCTTATTGAATAACAGTTCACCTGACACCGAATCTTTAATTAATAATGAGACAAAAATGCAAATAACTAAAAACCCCTTATTAAGTTTTGCACTATTAATAATAATCACCAGTGCCGTTGCTTATTATGGAAACGTCTATTTGAGATCAAATGCTGGCAATCAAGAAATTACGGAAGAAGAAACAAAAGACACTCTTATAAGAAATCTGGAACTTGAAGTTGTTAATTTGAATAATGGCTTACCGAGAACATTAGATGACGATACCAGAGTTGACAGTATATCGGTCGAGCCTGGCCCCAGGTTGGTGACTAAATACACATATACAACTTTTTCAACTGAAGAATTTGATAGTAAAATATTTAATAAAAGAGTGAAGAAGATTATAAAAAAGAGTATTTGTGATAGTGATGAAATATTGAAGAGAATGGAATTGGGTCTAATTTACAGCTACGAGTTTTCTGGTAATGATGGCATTAAGCTAGCCACTGCTGAATTCGAGACTAATGATTGTCTATAAAATATTTAAATTAATGGACACAAGAATGATCGAGGCTCAATTCATACCTGGTAAAGCAGAGGCTGAAGTAGATTACTAGCCATGGACA
>JABHFC010000388.1 GCA_018676275.1 Gammaproteobacteria bacterium
TAAACATATAAAGTTGGTTTTTTGAATCCGCTAATCAACTATCACCAATATGCATTTTGATAGCATATTATGTGTCGATTGTGACCATAGTATAAATGACCTATAATCCCACAGCCTTTGTAGGGCTATACAGGAATTAATTATCCCGTCATGCAGCTTCCCGATTATTTTTTTGACGTAATCAACTCTGTCAAAGAGGAAGAGCTTCAGCTCTGGCTCTCACGTTTCTCGAACGGAGAAGAACAGGTTGATCTTGTCGAATTTGCTCGTTATTTATACCTTAAAGATGTTATTACGGCAGATGAACTAAAAAAGATGAGTAATCAGGAAAGGATTGATCTCAATCTGCTTGATGGTGATGATGAAATAGCGGGCGAAAACGAAGATAAATCCTCAAAAGAAACTTATACCATTCTGGAGTCCATTGATGAAGGAGCTATGGGTGAAATACTGATAGCTAAGGACAACGAACTTGGTAGATCAGTAGCCTACAAAAGAATTCATTCGCATGTTGCAGAACACCCAGGCTTCCTCAAGCGTTTTTTCATGGAAGCAAAGATCACAGCCCAGTTACAACATCCGAACATAGTTCCGGTTTATGGTTTAAAGACCAGTGATGATGAAATCGGTTACGCCATGAAATTAATTCAGGGCAAAACCCTAAATGATCTGATTGTAGAAGCTAGAGAGCAAATAGACCAAAACAACAGAACTGACGAATATCATTCACAGGCTGCTCTGCTGGATCACTTCCTCAAGGTTTGCGATGCCTTGCATTATGCTCATAGAAAGGGTGTTGTACACAGGGATTTGAAACCTCTAAATATCATGGTTGGCCCCTACAATGAAGTATATGTAATGGATTGGGGGATATCCAAACTTGTTGAAGTCGATAAGAATACATTTGAAGACAAGACAGAACGAGTCGACTCTGAAATCGATAAACAGGAGGAGGATAAAACGACAATTGGGGAACTGCTCGGAACGCCAGTTTACATGTCACCAGAACAAGCAAAGGGAGAAAACAACATACTTGATCATCGTAGCGATATATTTTCTCTGGCTCTTATCTTGTTCGAATTAATCACTTTAAAGCGAGCATTAGCTGGAAAATCTCAGATTGAAACAATTGAAAGAGCTAGCAGTGCCACACTGAACCCGCCTGTACCTTATTCCCACAAAATCCACGTGCCCAAGCAGCTTATTGCTGTAATAAATAAAGCCACGAAATTGAACCCGAATGAGCGTTATGCAACAGTCAAAGAATTTGCTAATGATATAAGAAGATATATTCGAGGTGAGGCTGTAACTGCGAGACCCGATAATTTAAAGCACAAAATTATTCGCTGGATGAACAGGCATCGTGCGGCCACTTTTAATATTGTGTCTTATTTAATATTGGCAAGCATCTTTATTACTGGCTGGAGCTTTTATCAACAACAAAATGCCAAAATTAATGCACAAACAGAAAGGCAACGAATGGGGCAATTCATCTCTTCTGTATCCAAGCAAGCACAGGCAATTGACTCTAAATTTCTGAAATATGAAGGAATCGTTCAGGGCGTTGCGGCGTCTGCAATAACTTTACTTGAAGGCAAGCAGAAGGATGTAACACGTTTTTACGATTATAAAGATTTCGCAGATCCACAACTTGCGCCACCAGATCTTGCAGAATCTTTAGTCTATGGGTTCCCCATCAGTGTTGGTTGGCATGCTTATAAACTGTCGCCAGGTGTCGAATATTCACAAGCAGAAGAACTTGTGCGGATACTTAATCCATTACGACATACATTTAAGAGAATGATATTAAGAAGCCACCACTCCCATGTCGCTGCTGATGATCACGTTACGGCTATGAGGGTTATTAAAGATCAGGGTTTACCACTTGTATGGACCTATGTAGGCCTTGAAGAAGGTGTTTTTGCGGAGTACCCCGGTAAAACCGGTTACCCAGAGGATTTTGATGCGAGAAAACGTCCATGGTATGTAAACACATTAACAAAGGAAGGTTCATCTTGCTGGATGCCTCCCTATGTCGATGTAGGTGGTCGAGGTGTTTTACTGCCCTGTACCAGCAAGTTATTTAATAGCGAGGGGAAATTTCTTGGTGTCGCAGCAGTTGAAATGACTATCGACTATATACGACATGAATTAATGTCGATATCAGATTTAAAAGGTATCGAAACAACTTATTTGCTTAACGAGCGCGCTGCGATAATTGCTGATTCATCCAAAACTGTGAAATCTTATGAACGAGGCACGTTAATAAACTCAATTGATAATTTGGAAATCTTCCCAAAAGAAGTTGTTGTAGATAATATTAAGATGAAGGAATCAGGTTATATAAACTTCTCTGAAAACGGTCGAGATAAGATTCTTGCCTATGTCAGGCTTAACTCAATAGGCTGGTACTATCTTGCTGTAGCTGACGCCATGACAATTGAGTCAACTAGCGAAGTCAAAACAAAGTAAGTTTTAGCCAACTTGGAACATCAGGCTCAAATCAAAACCTGTCGATACAGCAGTTAGTAGAACAAGCGCTTTTGCTATCTTTTTCTAATTATTTTCCAGCTCATCAGAATTTCTTTTTATAACTTAACTCCATACAATTTTGTATTCTCCTTCAATTCATGGAGATATATTTATTTTAATCCCGCCAAAGGCTCCAATACCACTCCCCTGAAAACCCAGCACTTCTTCGTAATTATCATCAAGAAGATTTTCAATCCTGCCATATAGCGTAATCAAATCGCTAAACTTATAGGAAGCTGCAAGATTAACCAGCGTAAAACTATCCAGGGAAACTGTTTCTCTTGCAAAAAATGGCGGCGCGAAAAAGAAATCATCCTGTTTGCCATTGTAATTAACATTCAGGTTTATATTGGCTTTGTTTTCCAGAAAATTGTAATTCACATACACATTAACGATATTTTCCGGTCGCCTGATTTCTCTCTCTCGTCCACCAAGTCCATCCGGCTGGTCAGCATCAAGATAAGTATAATTAGCACTTAGACTCCAGTTTTCAGCCAACATAGCTCTACCGGCTAGCTCAAGGCCTCTGCGTTTACTATTCCCTGTTTCGTTAATCGCGGTCGTTGTAAACGTTGCCGGGTCAAAAAAGAAACCATTTATTTCATCTTTTAGTTTTTCATCAAAATAAGTTAAGCCTATATTAACTTTGTTATCCAAAAATGATTTATCAAAGCCTATTTCCCAACCTCGGGATTTCTCAGGACTTAGATCCGGGTTGCCAATGAATGGAAAGAATAGAGATGTCGCAAAAAAACCGAACCTCTCTGTAAATGTAGGGTTCTTAACACCTGTCCCATAACTTGCATGTAAACGCAGACCCAGACTATCCAGATTATAAGCAGCTGTTGTGCGATAAGTTGTCGCATCTCGAAAATCCTTATTATCATCATGTCGCACACTGGCTGACAATGATAATTCTTCAGAAAATGTTATTCGGTACTCTCCAATAAAACTGGTGCTGTCTGTCCTGATGTCCTGATTAGGGTCATTGCCAAATGCCACAGCACCACGTTGGGTAAATTCTTCGACTTCATGTTCTAGTGCAAAAGTCAGGATATGCGATGCACTGGTGATTTCTGATGTTTCAAGAAAAAGACTTGTCTGGTAGTCAAACTTATATTTCTTACCCTGATTGCTACTTCCTTCTATACCGTTAAGGAAATTGTCATTGTCTGTATTTGATAATGCGATACCGGCTTTATGTGTCCAAACACCTTCATACAATGATAAGTTTGCCTGGATTCGACTATAGTTTTGCGAAGTTTTTGTTTCACTATCAGAATCTGCGGGTAAGCCTGTTACACCTATTCCATCAAATTCATTATTTGCCTCGGTAAATCGACTTACTATATCAAAGGAAAGATTAGTCAATGGTGAATAACCAGCAGAAAATGTAACTGAGCCATTCTCATAGCCGTCATCTTCATCATTGTCTCTTGAAATATTATCGCCACTGCTTTTTATATAAGACCCGGCAATATTGAAATGATAATTATCAGCACCTCCGGAAAGACTACCACCGCTATGACTGGTGCCGAATGAGCCGCCTTCAGCGAAGCCTGAAATATTTAATGCACCTTTTCCACGACGAGTAGTAATGTTAATTACTCCACCAAGCGCATCACTACCCCATAACGCACTTTGTGGTCCCCTGATAATCTCTGCACGTTCAATTTCAGACGCAGATAAGTGTGCAAAATTAAATTCGCTCCCCTGTGCCAGATCATTTACTTCAATGCCATCAATAAAAACAAGAACCTGGTTGCCTTCTGCACCTCTCACACGCACTTGTGTGGTTGAGCCCAGAACACCACCTCTGTTAACAGCAAAGCCCGGCACATCTCTCAATATTTCAGATAATGTCGATGATTGACGCTGTTCCAGTATTTGTTTATCAATAATAGTGAAAGAACTTCCGCTAAAATTGGCAGCTACTGGCGCTCGAGAGGCAGACACCACCACGGATTCGAGTAAGTCATTTGAGTTTGATTTTGCGTAAACAGGGGAAAATTGACTCAACAATAGAGTCAGCATTATTGCAGCACGTAACATATCGGCCTCCGAACACCTTACTCACACCCGAGCAGGCTAAATACATAAATGAAAGGTACGCGCAGAGGTAGTATGACGGGATCAATATCTGATACCGCTATGCAATCGCCCGCCGCGATCCCTAGTTTTAGTACCAGGCCGGTCTCCGGGCTCATAAGAAGATGGTTTACATCAGGATAAATCGCCTTCCCGTGCTTACACAGTGGCATTTTATTTATCCGGTCTTATTTACCGTTGCGGGGGCAGCGTTGGATTTGTCAGGAGTATTTCTCCTGTCTCACCGACTTCCCGATTATCCCTTTGTTAGAAAAACTAAAGGGCACCCGTACTATCGGCAACACCTTAATACAGATAAAACCTGTCTGTCAAAGGTTTACTATAGTCTCTGCTTCAGATTTAATGCTGACGTGGACCACAATCATTTTGTAGCGAGTAATTTTGGGGTAATGTTTAGTATTCGTGGCATTATCAAACTTATTTCAAAAAACTTAGTCTCTAAATGAAACTCATATTTCTCTTGTTCACTCTGTTTTTCGCATTCAATACATCTGCGAAAACAATAGAGGTTATTGATGATCTAGGCCGGGCGGTTAGATTGGAGAAGCCTGCTCGACGTATTATTAGCCTGGCGCCACATATAACAGAGAATCTGTTTGCCGCAGGTGCAGGTGAATTTATCGTTGGTGTAGTTTCTTATAGTGATTATCCAGAGCAAGCTAAGACCATCCCTCAAGTTGGCAGCTATAATAATTTCAATATTGAAACAATTCTTGAATTGAAACCGGACCTGATTGTTGGCTGGAAAGAAGGAAATCAGAAAAAGCAGGTAGAATTATTAATGGATATGGGTTTTACGGTTTACATCAATGAATCCACAGAGCTTGAAGGGATTGCCAAAAATATTAGACATTTTGGTATATTAACTGAACAAGATACAGTTGCTGCTAAGGCAAGTAACAACTTTGTTGAGCGCCTGAGCTTTCTGCGTGAAACATATTCGGGTGAAAATAAAATATCTGTTTTCTATCAAACATGGAATCATCCGCTTATAACAGTAAATGATCAGCAATTTATTGGGCGTATCATAAAACTTTGTGGGGGACAGAATATTTTTGCTGATCTAAACTCCTTAACACCCCAGGTCAGTGCAGAAGCTGTCATTGCAAAAAACCCATCCGTTATTATTGCAAGTGGTATGAACGAAGAAAGACCTGACTGGTTGGATGACTGGAAAGAATGGAGCTTTTTAACAGCAGTGAAATTTGACGACTTGTTTTTTGTCCCTCCTGACATTATTCAACGTCATAGCCCCCGAGTTCTTGATGGTGCGCAACTGATATGTAAGCATCTCCAGGGAATCCGAGATAGAGATATTCAGGCATCACCTGATTAACCAGCATTATAAAAGAAATTTAATTTATACAATGAATAAAGAAGAAGAGAAAGATCCTAACTTACTGCAGATTGCATGGAGCATGGTGGCTGCTTTTTTTGGTGTGCAGAATAAAAAGAATTTTGAGCGGGATAATGCCTATATTGAGAAGAAAGGCATTAAAATTTATATTATAGTAGGTTTCTCTCTTGCTATAGGGCTCTGTCTTATCCTCTTTATAATAGTCAACCTGATCGTGCCCTGACTCTTTCCCGGGGAATAACATTAACTACCTAAGCGTTTTTCCCATGCCTGTTGATTTCGACGGGCGTCCTGAATAAAAGGTGACCAACGAATTAAATTCAGGATAAGGCTGTTAAGCAATGACCCTGGAAATCGCAGTGGACGTAGAATATCAAGAAACAAAACAACTCGGGTTCCCTCAGTATTGTTTTGCACCTGATGTTTATAAGTATCATCAAAAACTATACATTTGCCTTCATCCCAATTTGTAGTTTCTTCTCCTACCTGTATCCAACAGTCCTTTTTTGGCTCCGGAACCAACAAAGCCAAATGAGCTCGCAATAAGCCTTTGTAGGGTCCACGATGTCGAGGGATGTGTTTCCCAGGCGCAAGCACCGAGAACATTGCTGTGTACATATCAGGTATTGCCTCAATCACTCTGGTAGTTTCCGGACACAAATTACAGTTAGGTTCAAACTTGAATCCATAACCATAAAGAAAGAACGTTTTCCAAAGATCATCTTTCGTCAAGTTAGTCTGGTCTTTGGATATGTCCTGAAAACTAGGTATGTTTTCAGGTTTTTCCAGTAAATCATCAACTTCCTTGCGGATTTTTTGCCAGTTTATTTCCAGATTATTTACCCATTCGAAATCATCAGGGTTTAGAAAAGGTTTATCTTCAACTTTTGAAAAATGCATTAACACCCGCTCTACCCGTTTTATAATCCACAGACCTATAGCTACGCTCAAGCGGTGCTTTCGTTTTTTCTTAGCTGGTGAACCTTCAATTATTTGATTTTTATCGTCAGTCATATCTTTACTAATGCATTACACCTTGTCGGATTAGTTGCCACATTACCTTAGCGCCGAAAAGGATTGGGTGTTTTTGCAATTGTGGCGTTACTTCGATCTTCATACCTGTATGTCGTTCAATTTTCCAGGCAGCATAATCGACACAATCACTAAAGGTAAAAACCGCTTTCGTCAGACGCATAATCGAAAGTACGCGCCCCTGAATACCTCTCAATCGCCATTTTCGCAATGAAGCTCTACATTCTTTTTCTGTAATGACACAATTATAACGATCATGAGGCAGGGCTTCCAGACTACTTATAGCTGGAGATGCACAGGCTGTTATGCGGATGTAATCACCCATATTTAGATGGGTAAGTTGTTGTGCCCTGTTTTTTTGCTCTGGTCTTAATTCCGCCTCATATGACAATGCCAGTCCACGTGACCAAATTGTTTCGGTATCTACTGTGCTTCTGCCCAGAGCAGGCACACTGGCTCGCAAAAAGGTAATTGTTGCCTGCGCCAGAATCGTATGCATCCTGTTTTGCACAACTTCATTAATAGCATAAAGCATGCGTGTTGGCTGGGCGAACCGTCCCCATATATAAGAATGAAACCAGTCTGCGGCGCCCTTTTCAAAATCGCTAATGGATATAACGCCATACTTGCAACGCAAAATCATATCTTTATGTTTTAGTTCCAGATAAAACACGTTAGGAGGAACGTAAAGATTTAACATACATAATAATTTTTTATCGTATGCCTTATCGTAACCATCAACAACGGCATAAAGATCGACAACACTATTTTCCAAATCATAACTATGTAAACAAGATCCATATAGCAGCACAGCCTGTAATGAATCTCCAAATTGTTCTTGCAAGGCACCAACAAAAACGTGGAAGCCATCTGGTACAATACGGGCACATTCAGAGGCTTTCTCGGCTATTAGATCTGCGGGTGGTGGCAGCATGTCTGTCTTTAATTCGTTGGCTTCGGGCATTATTTTTCTAAACTCAAATCAATTACTGATATTGTATCGCTGGCACTTATGTGGACAGCTCCATTATTTTTGTCAGCGGTGTAAATCTCACCATCTATAATAAAATTTCCATTCATTTTTAAACACAAAGTAGTCAAGTTCCTGCTGACATAACCATTTTCAGCCGATAGTTGCGCTCCTTTCCCAAAAAGCAGGGGCCAAATTGATAGCCATAACCTTTTCGGCTTATGTCGCACAAGTGTCACATGAATTGGCTGGTCTTCTCTACCCCAATATGGTCGTGTCCCCAACAATAGTCTATTTAAAGAGCTGGCGAATACCAGTAGACAATTTTCGTCTCTGCCTGACTCATCATTATCCTGAATTTGAATTCCCGACTGTTTCTGATCATCCCCGTGCTGACCGGTCAATAAGGTGACCAGATAACGTAGCATAACTATCCCGGACGCTCTCTCCCCGGTAAGTCCATAACCGCGCACCTTCTTTTGGAAATACTCTACTCCTTCAGCAATTATCCCTGTTCCAAAAAACATACCGTATTGCGGCGTCTCATTACCATTTTTGATACACATCACAGGACGCGAGATACTGGGATAAGAAGATGATTCAGTTAATACACTTACTAACTTCCTTAAAACTTTTGCCGGTTTGCCAGATATCTTGAAATCTTTTGCTGTCATATTTGTAGTTCCGGCAGGAACTATTGCCAGCATCGGTAATGAAGAGAAAATCTTACGGCTGAATAGGTAACTTAAAACAGCATGAATCGTCCCGTCACCTCCGATTATAACAAGCACTTCTATCTTGTTATTACTGAATTCCTCAAGCACAGTTTTAAACTCAGCTTGATTACTTGCTTCTCGATAAATTCCCTCGGGAATAGATTTTGAAAGATCCTGAATAGCAGTAACATCATTTTTAACTCTGCCACTTAATGGATTAGACAAGATACCGATCTTGTTCAGTTTTGCCATTAATTACTTAACCTTTATAACCCGTTTATGGAGCTGACTTGGATAAGCGGGTAAACAATCGTACATCTAGTCGCTTTCTATCCCGCTCAGGATCAATACTATTTAACCATGGTTTCAGTTCACCAAATTTCTTCTTGTGCTTTTGTGCGATAAGCAAACGTGCCATTAGCACCAGTGTAGAAGCAACATGCCATATAAGCACCAACCATAGACCGATATCTGGTCTGCCACATATCAGGGCCAGAGTTAATATCAGCAAATTCGGATTACGTCTTGCCGTAATCAGGCGATTATACGAATCCCACGGTTGCCATAAAAATAATCTAAAGGGCGCAATCCATAGTTCAAATCCTCCTTCGCAAAAGCGTCCACCTATGTAGGCCGCCAAAATTATCCAAAACATGCTTATCACTGATAATGAGGAGCCCCACATTTCACTAATACCCAATCCCCAGGCAAGATACCAGAGTGGTGGATGGATCAGATCCAGGCCATGATCGAGAATATCGCCCATTTTGCTGGAGGTAATTGTGACTCGAGCAAGCTTGCCATCAACAGTATCAAGAAAAGTCATGAACCAACCCATAACTAGTCCTGTGTATAAATAACCACCCCAAAAAGCCAGTCCGGCAAATATAGCCAGGACAAGACTTAAAATCGTAACCTGATTTGGCGACCAGCCATAATGTACGCACAGTTTTACTGCCCAACGTGCGGGGATGGGCCAAAACCACTTTGTAATAAAATCGGTAACACCTTTATAGGAACCATCAAATAATTCATTCTCAAGATGGTATTTATTCGCCTGATTAACTGGCAGAATAAACGGCGGATCATATTTTAGAAGCCTCGGATCATAGGCGTTAACCAGATCCGCTGCTTTTTTAATTTCTAAAGTAGTAATAATCTTTTTATCAGATTCGCCTAAAAGCTCCTGTGACAAAACCTCAAGATTCGAAGAACTTGCTCTGGCAGCAACAATTTGATCACTGTTGCTGGCAGAAACAGCGACATCTTCATCTCGCCCTATTAACTCTTTTAACACTCGGGATTCAAATAGATAGTCTCCACGCAATAAAAGCACGGGAGCGTTTTCAGGCACTTGCGATGTTCTATCAACAAGTTCAACATTGTCATGACTCTCGATCATGCGGATTAAGCGTTCTTTTCCGCTAAGGCCCCAAAGTGAAATTTCTGAGTCTTTAAGAATACAAATATACGTATGTGTCATTTTGTAAATTACGACCTGTTCATTTATCTGTTTATTTCAGGAGTCTGTCGGACTTAGGATGTTCTGCTACGGGAAAGCCGGGTTTGGCCCTCGCAACGAACACCAAAGTGCGACAGACTCCTAGCTATTCCTGAAATCGGCCAATATGATATACAGCTATGATTAATTTTGTACCCATATCTCAGGATAATACACAGCAAGTCTTCAGATTTGCACATATCTCAGATCCACATTTGAGTAGCCTGAAAGATGTTCCCTGGCGGGAATTGCTGAATAAACGCATACTCGGGTATCTCTCCTGGCGTCTTAGCCGTAGACATATACACAGACGAGACATACTTAAGGCTTTGATAGAAGATCTCGATTCAAGGCAGGCACAACATTTGCTCATCAGCGGAGACCTTACCCACATTGGTACTCCAATTGAATGTCAGCAAGTGAAAAACTGGCTTAATGAGCTCGGCCCAGCATCTGACATATCAGTTATACCGGGAAATCATGATGCCTATATTAAAACTGACAAGAGTCAGACGACTGATCTCTGGGCATCTTATATGGACGGAGATGCGGAGTCGAAAGCTGCTAAAATGGTTTTCCCCAGCTTAAGACAACGCGGTCCGGTTGCTATCATTGGTGTATCTTCAGCTGTACCTACAGCACCCTTTTTTGCCACCGGACGTATTGGCAATAAACAACTGGAGCTTTTAGCCCAGATACTTAAGCAGACTCGGGAACAAGGCTTGTTTCGTATTATTGCAATTCACCATGGTCCTCTTGTTGATAGTAATAAATTTCGAAAACGACTTATTGATTCAGAGCGGTTTCGTTCTGTTATCAATGCTCATGGAGCCGAGCTTATATTGCACGGTCATGGACATTACCCTGTCAGCGATATTCTTATAACAGCTGATGCAGAGATTCCCGTTATTGGTGTCGCCTCGGCTTCACTCCTATCGAGTTCAAAAATAAAGCGCGCGGGCTATAATGTTTATGATGTGAATGCCTCTTCAAGCGACTGGAAATTGCAAATGCAATCATTTGGTTACGATCAGGGGACTGATAAATTTTTAACCCGGGAAGAAAAAGAGTTTGTCTTACCACGCTTACAAAATTCTGATATTTCAGGCCAAACGTTGTAACCAGGCGATTGCCAGCCAAATCAGTAAAAGACCGGGAGCAAAAGCGACTAGTGGGAAACTCAGGTCGAGTAATAAACCCACATTAGCAACAATCTGATCGAGTAAATATACACATATTCCTGTTATACCTGCCAGAACGAGACGATTAGCAATGCCGCCTCTTACCGAGCCAAAAACAAACGGTACTGACAGCAAAACCATGGCTATTGTTACTAAAGCCCCACCAAACTTTCTCCATAAGATAAGTTCATACGCATCTGATTTTTGACCGGTATCTTTCAAATAAGCAACATATTCGTATAAGTCCGAAGGCGAGAGACTTTCCGCGGGACGATTCAATGTAGACATTTGTTCTGCATCAAGAAACGGTACCCAATTCATATTCGCTATCCGATTGGTCTCAACATTCCTATCGCTATAAGTTTTTATTGTTACATTGGATAGCTCCCATACTTGCTCATTTTTTATCTCAGCGTACTCTGCGAAGATATGCTCAGCTAAGCGTCCATCTTCATCAATCAGGATAATCTCAACTCTCCGCATGAGACTACCCTGCGGATTTTCCCCAATTCTCAACACCTGTCTTTTATCTCGCGTCCATGTTCCAAGATCTTTTCCAAGCTCAGTGCTTTGTGCCATCGCTTCAGCGCGATGAGCAATAGCTTTCTGTTGTAAATTCGGCGCTATGAATTGCTCCAGAACAGCTAACAAGACAAGCAGCATAAGACCTGCCTTGAATACGGTGAAGCTAATACGCATCGGTGACAAACCCGCCGCGCGCATTGTAATTAGCTCCAGATTAACCGCTAATCTGCCCAAACCAATTACTGTTCCCAGTAGCGCAATGAATGGTGCCAATTGAATGAACCGTCTTGGTAACAAATAAGCTACGTATAGAAATGCATCTTTAGTTTGGTAAAAGCCCTCTCCTACATCATCCAGTTGTTCAATCAAATCAAGGAAACTGAAAAGAGGTAATAAAATCGCTGCTGCTATGGATAGGCCCGCAACAATATGACGTAATATATAGTTTTCCAGTAAGCTCATCTGAATATCGCAAGTCGAGGTTTGAATTCTGGCAGTAACATGACTACAACTACAATCATCATCAAAGCTTGCAACCACCATATCCCCGGGAAACTAGCTACCATTTCCTGCTCTACCCAGGTGCGCGCCAGCCCACTGAGGTTGTAATACAAAGCAAACACCAGCGCTGCGGTAAAGATTTTTTCGTTGCGCCCCTGTCTTGGTGAAGAACGACTTAGCGGAATTGCAATCAAGGCAAGTAATATTGTTGCAAATGGTCTCGATAATCGCCACTGCAACTCAGCGACATCAGCGGCCTCCTCGGATAGCAACAAAGATGTAGTTGCTGCGGCTTTGCGCTTATAACCAATATCATCTTCCACCCGATCCAGATAAAGCACCAGCTTTTCAAATTTCACGATTTCATCTTCAGCATCATCTTCGTGGATTCGGTGAATGGTGCCGTCAAATAAGTGAATTTCTGCTTTTTCCCCTTGCTCAGCAGAAATTTGCGTGGCATAGCGTGATAAAATAATTTCTTTTGTACCGTCCTTGTCAATATAGTGAAAAACATTACTCATGTTGCCGTCATTTTCATTTTTATGCTGAATATAGATCACGCGTGCGCTGTCCTCATTTCCATAAAACCGGCCAGCCTGAAATCGATCAGTATTTAATTCTGCATTTGCACGAGCATCCAGAATGTAGCTATCCTGATACGCCCAGGGCCGTCCCATAACGGATAGCAAACCCACAACTATTCCCACTGGCAAAGCTACCCACAATATGGCTTTAATAATCTGTATGCCGTTTATACCGGAGGCACGCATGGCAATTATTTCCTGATCACGATGCATTCGACCCAATGCAATAACGATAGATACATAAAGAGCTACAGGAATCAGTACCTCAAGCGCGATCAGTGTTTTCAAAAACACGAGCTTCATCATCAGCGCGATACCCAATGTTTCCGTAATAGCCTCGGCCAGATAACGGGCACTGCTAAAACAGACAAAAAGGCCCACGAGTATGCCTAATACTGCCGCCAATGGTTTCAGTACTTCCGCAACAATATATCGTTCAATATTTGTCATAAACTATTGAGATTGAACCGTTCTCGTATCCCGGATGGTAATATAATTATCAATGTGTATGATACGCCGCTTAATTTATCAGCAAGAATCAAAATTAACGATGAGTATGAATGACTGAGAAGCCTCTGACTATGACTACAGCAATTATATTAAGTGCAGGCCAGGGGCGTCGATTGTTACCACTGACGGAAAATCAGCCAAAATGTTTACTGCCAATCGCTGGCAAGAGCGTTTTACAATGGCAGCTTGATGCCTTGCTGGACTCCGGCATTGAGAATATCAGTGTCGTAACCGGTTTTCATAGCGACCTCGTTGAGCAGTTGCTGGAATCAGAATATCCCAAAAAACCAGGGATAAAAATTCTGTACAACCCATTTTTCAGTGTATCCGATAATCTTGCCAGTTGTTGGCAAGCTCGTTCTCACATGAACAATGATTTTTTATTGATTAACGGTGACACTGTGTTCGAAGCAGATTTGCTGAAACACGTGTTAGCCTCGCCTTCTGCACCTATCACTCTGACTATCGATCAGAAAAGTACTTATGACGAAGACGATATGAAGGTGGAACTGGAAGGTATGCAGGTGAGACATGTGAGTAAAATCCTGACTACAGAACAAAGCCATGCAGAATCAATTGGCATGCTCTATTTTCGTGAAAATGGTCCTGAGAGATTTCGAAATTCGATTGAAAAAGCCATGCGTAAACCTGCTGGATTAAAATCGTGGTTTTTGTTTGTGGTTGATGCACTGGCAGGAGAAAATCTTGTGCAGGCCTGTGTCATCTCGGGCATGCGCTGGGCAGAGATTGATTTTATTGTTGATCTGGAGTCAGCAGAAAAGCTGCTGGCTGATTAATCAGTTCTCTGAATTAGCTATTATTTTTTCAACAAGCCGTCTATCTTCAGCTGTATCTACATCAACGCCTGCATGCGCATACGGTAAGCGCACAGCTTTAACTTCAAACTGCAAACGCCTGGATATTTTTGTCAGCGCCTTGTCCATACTGAGTAAGCCAAGAAGGTACATCAGAACACCCGAAGCACCGAGAATACCGGCAATCATTCTAGCTGGTCGTTTGCGACTTTGTTCAACCTGACGCCAAAATGGTATGAGTTTACGACCCTTAACATTCATAAAGGTAAACAGGTTACAGCCACAAACACCTCCATCACGTAACTTAATGACTGTACGTTTCACTTCCGGCAACTTCTCAACAATCATCTTGTACTCAACCAGGCCAACGCAAGCATCAGCTCTGGTATTCAGGGACTCGCTAAGAAAATAGTCGACTATCTCGCTTTGCAACAAAGCATGATCGGCAGTAGTCAGTAATACATGTTCGTCGTTAGAAACCTTTTCCAGGGCCGATTCAACACTTTTACTAGGAGAATCAAGGTTTGGAACCCAGCTTATATTTGCTTGTTGGACTCTTTGTTTCAAATCGGGACAATCATCTATTGATGTCTGTGATGGTCCGCAAATTACTATTGATTTAACCAGCTCACTACCTTCCAATGCATCCAGAACACGCAAGATCATTGGTTTACCACATATTGGTGCAATAGCTTTACAGGAAACACCCGCATCAATAGCGACCGGATCGCTATTTGTTCGATCCCCTGCCAGCACAATAGCAATGAATTGTCTTGAATCAGGTATAGCTTTACTCACAACATCTATCACCCCGTCTCAGCTCCCAGTGTTTTCTGATATAGCCGATATCGTTTATAAATCGAACACTCGATAACATTTTCGAGGAAAGCACGCATGCCAGTGTTATTTTCCAGAATCCAGGACATTTCTACTTCCTTTATGCCTCTCTCAAATAATTTATGTCGAACCGCATCTACAACAAGAAAGGTCAGCGCTGATCCTATCGCTTTTTTCTGATACTTTTTTCGCACACCCATTAGTGGTACTCGTCCTGTTACAGCACGCCTCTTCTTAAGACGCCAAATTAGTTTCAACCAGCCGAAAGGAAACAGACTGCCGTTTAAGTCTGTAATCAGCTCATTTATGTTCGGTAAAGCGGCAATAAAGGCAACCGCTTCGCCGTCAATTTCTGCTATTTGAATAAATTCGTCCGGCACCAACAATCTCAGGCTGGTACCTAATTCAGCAAATTCAGCACGTGTAAAAGGCACAAAGCCCCAATTTTCAGACCAGGCATCATTAAACATATCACGCAGAAGCTCCATTTCCTCCCCGAATCGCGCTCGATTTAAAGTACGTGATTTAATTTTTCCATCATAGCGACGCAGTACTCTGAGTAGCACTTCGGTCGGTTCGAAATCAACATTCACCCAATAGGCGAGCAAATCCTTGGCCGGTAAATAACCCTGCTCTTCCAGCAACTTTCCATACCAGGGACGTGAATGTGGCATCATCAAAACTGGTGGAGACTCAAAACCTTCAACCAGCAATCCACATTCCTGGTTTAATGAAAAACCGAGAGGTCCAGTGATTTCTGTAGCGCCTTGCTGTAATAACCAATTTTCCGCCGTCTTACACAAAGCAGCAAACACCTGCGTGTCCTCTATAGCCTCAAGAAAGCCGAAATGTCCGGTGTTCTGCCCGTAGCGCTCTCTATGTAAGTCATCAATTTGCGCGCTGATTCTCCCCACAGGCTTGCCATTTATGTAGGCGAGCCAACCCTGCCATCTGCCATGTTTAAAAAACGGGTTCAGAGAGGATAAATGCATTCTGCGTTCCAGCTTCAGCGGTGCAATCCACGCCGGGTCATCCGCATATATAACCCATGGGACGCTAATAAACTCTTTGATTTGCTTACGATTTTGAACAGCTCGCACATCAATCACATCTTTTGTTCTTGAATCTTGATCTGGATTATTGCTATTCATATTTACTTCAACAAAATGAGGGTTCTAGCCCGAAAAAGGCTGCAGAATAACATAGCAACTTGTAAAGTTGGCTCGAAATTTGATTGTAAATATCCTTAGAATTTACGCGTGCATTATTATTTTTTTTATTATATTATTCAGCAAGATGGCTAATTCTCTTAATCTTGACACGCAGACTTTTAACCCAACTATGCAAAAGTTCGGGGCTCCAGCTTCCTGTATTTGGAACTATGAATACTGGAGTGTCATGTTAAGACCTGCTCAGATAACGCTTGGATCGATGGTTTTAGCGGCTTTTGAGCCTGTAAACAGTTTTTCGGAACTTAGTTCTGACAGTTTTAAAGAGCTTAAACTTGTGACAAACGATTTGGAAAAATGTCTTAAAAGCACCTTTTCCTGTGACAAATTGAATTACCTCATGCTTATGATGGTCGATCCGGATGTCCATTTTCACGTTATCCCAAGATATTCAGAGGCAAAATACTTCGCCGATAAAGAATTTATTGATGCCTCATGGCCTGGACCACCAGATCTTGGTCAAATCAATCAGACTGATGACAAGCTTAACGGTCAAATTATCGATCACATGTCTGAAAACTGGATCCATTGAGAATAAGGCTATTTTTATGATTTTGATGCATTTTTACCGTAAATTGTGTACGATGCGTCGCCATCGCCTCCGGGGGGGAAGCGATTTTGGTTACTTTAGGTAATCGCCCTTACTAGGGAATATTTTTTTTATTGAAACAGACGGGATCTGAGGCCGTTTCTGGGTAGAAAAATGTGTTGTAAACATTGTGCCCTGACGGAATTAAATCTTTGTCGGAGTTATTAAAGCCGTGAAACAAGAAGTGACGCAAACCCAAAATACTTTGCCACAACGTTTGGCAGATTTTCAGACGCTGACTGAAGCATTGGATTATGCCGCCTCAGGTGTAACCGGATGTAATTTTTTCGATGCCCGAGGAAAGCTTCGTGATGTTTTATCCTACACTGAGCTTCGCGAACGCGCGCAGTCAGCAGCATTACGTTTACTCAAACTTGGTCTAAAGAAAGGCGACAGAGTTGCTCTGATTGCCGACACTGAAGCTGACTTCATTGTGCTTTTTTTCGCCTGCCGCTATGCAGGCATGCTTCCATACGCAATGCCCGTTCCTGTAAATCTTGGTAGCCATAATATTTATGTGCAACAACTGACGGGACTTCTTAAAGGTGGCGACGCTGCTATTGCAATAGCACCAGATGATTTTATAAGTTTTTTACAGGAAGCAGCTGAAGGTATTGAAAACATTAAATGGGTTGGCACACCTCAGCAACTAAACGAACTTGAAATGGATGATGTTGAGTTTACTCCAAACTCAACAGATGAACCTGCCTACCTGCAGTTTACTTCAGGTAGCACTCGTTTCCCTCAGGGCGTATTGATTTCTGAAAGAGCTATTATGAGCAACCTCCAGGGTATAGTTCGTAGTGGTCTGGCAGTACGAGAAGGCGATAGATGTGCATCATGGTTGCCTTTTTACCATGACATGGGACTTGTAGGTTTTGTGCTCGGTCCAATTGTTTCCCAATTGAGCGTTGATTATATACGCACACGTGATTTTGCCATTCGCCCATTGCAATGGCTTCGTTTAATTAGTCGAAATGTTTGTACCATCGCTTTCAGCCCGCCGTTTGGATTTGAATTATGTGCACGACGAGTACGTGAGGCTGACTTTGCCGAACTGGATCTGAGTAAATGGCGTGTAGCTGGTGTAGGCGCAGAAATGATTCGACCAAGTATTCTTGAGAATTTCGCCAGCGTATTAGCTCCTGCAGGCTTTAACCCTAAAGCATTTTTACCTTGTTATGGACTTGCTGAAGCATCACTGGCTGTCAGCTTCTCACCTTTAGGAGAAGATCTCGATGTCATGCACATTGACGCACTTGCCCTCGCAGAAAAAGGTGTTGCTGTACGCGTTCGTTCTGACAATAGAAAAGTAAATACCATAGTGAATTGTGGGCGTGCTCTACCCGGCCACGACATTAAGATTGTAGATGACCAGGGTAATCAGCAGCCAGAACTTCGCATAGGACGAGTCTTGATGCGTGGTCCAAGCATGATGGAAGGTTATCTTAATAATCCTGAAGCGACTAAAGAAGTTTTATCTGAA
>JABHFC010000389.1 GCA_018676275.1 Gammaproteobacteria bacterium
AGTGTTAAAACTTGATTTAAAAAATCAGTGAGTTCTGCGTCTTTTCCCCCACTCTATGCATCATTAGAAATTATAAGGTCCGGCAGTTGCGATGTCTTCTGGCAACCATGTCTCCTGTACGTGTAGCCAACGCAACGGTTTTCCCCGGCTCAGCATCACTGTCGTGAGCCTGCCGTTGTCAGCGTTGTCCGAATTCATTGCATTACGTTGCCACTCAGTATAGGTAGCAACAACCTGAGTATCCGACTCGTGACGAATGGTTACGTCACGGATGGCAATACGAAAATCAGGATTGCTCCCATGCGCTTCGCGCATCATAGCCATTAAGTTTTCGTAATCAAGAAGCATCCCGTTAGGACCGATAAAAATAACGGCTGGATCAAAACGACTTACAAATTTTTCTTCGTAGCTGTTTTTGTCTGCCGTGCCATTAAACCATTCAACAAAAAACACGTGCATATCGTCAATTTCTTTATGCACATCACGCTCTAAGTCACTCATTTTTACTACTCCTGAAATTATATAGATTAGATGATTTTTATCCTGTGCTAATCAGCCTTCGGATACGCCGTTTTCAGCGGTTCTCCATTGTGAATACGCTCGCGAATATTGTCCTCTTTTGCCTGGTGTGCAATCACAGCTTTTTCCAGTTCCACCAGACTTTCTTTCGGCATGACGATAACACCATCACCGTCAGCAGCAACGAGATCCCCTGGTCGCACTTCTGCACCACCGCAGATCACTGGTACGTTACCGGCTACCGGGCGAATAAAATTTTTCGGCGGTCCGTACTGCACCGTGGCCTTGCCGAATACAGGTAAACCAAGCGCTTCAATGTCAGCAATATCACGACAACCATTATCAGAGACTACGCCGGCCATGCCGTCGCGTTTGAGGGCAGAACAAATCACATCACCATACAAGCTGTAGATACGTTCTGTACCACTGGCAATAACCCACACCGATCCAGGCGCCGCGTTATCGAGCACATCGAAATAATACTTATCGACGTCCTCCTTGCCCCAGGGCCCACGCCCGATTTCCCACTTCGTCGTCACTGCCGGTCCAATCATAGTTCGACCGATGGGTACCAGTGGCTTGATGTCTGTACTCATTGATTGCTTTATCGGATCGAAGCCGATTTTTTGCAGGGAACTTGTAATGAGACTCACATTGGCCTCTCGCAGGCCGGCAGGAATGATCATCGGATCTGGTCTTGTCAGTGCGGCTGCCTTTGATATAAAGCCTGGGATAAATGCAGATGCGACCGCAAGGCTGCCGGTAACACCCAACAACTTGCGACGGGAAATCGGTGGATTATTGCTCATGTCTGGCCTCGCCTTCTATAAAAATCAGGTAATAACTCAACGATACGCTCCTGATGAGGGAATTGAAACCATGAGCTCCGTGAAGCTCAAGAATGTGTATCCCAATGGCAGACTGCGTGCTTGTGGGCGAACCATCAATATTGCCCGCTATCGGCCCATAGCAGACATAATCTACAACGCACTGTATTATTCTTTCTCCCGAATTAGATATATATCTTTCGCATCTTGTTCATTCATATGGGACTCCAGTGACAGAACAAACTCTTCATTGAAATAGGATCGTCTACTAAGCCACCAGTCTTTTGCGCCGGGATAAGCCATAATATTATTAGAATTCGAGACGGTGGCTAGATAGGTACATTCCTTTAAAACACCTTCGGTCACCATGAAATAAGATTGTTCGATATGTCTGAATATGCATTGAATTACCATTGCAAACTCGATTTGTTTTGGAGCATCTAAATTGGAGAAATCAGTAAGTCCCGCAATCCAGGCCTCAGAGTGGTCTGCAAGAAGTGAAAGGTTTTGGCGATAGGTATCGTTATGCGATTGGATTGCAGCTATACGTTGAGAGCGATTATTTTGTGATAATTGGCGTCCTACGTAAATTAGTGAGACAACCACAATAACTACGCCGACTAGCTCCCCAACGTAATACACCTGTTCAAGTGTCAGTGATTCCATAATGTATCCTCCCCGTTTTGTTATTGATAGGAGAAGGATAATCTAATTCCAGAGAGCTGTATGTCCGCTTCTGGCACAAATCTGTCGTTTAAGAAGCCTTTGAGTGAGAGTCGGCTAACGCCCCGAAGCGATAGTCGTAGGGCGCAATGATCAGCTCCCCGGTTCTTCCTCGCCCTGATTGCGGGGCAAGCCATCATCCAGCTTCACCCAAGACCGCATTTCCGATGTCCATATGTGGCTGATCGGCTTGATGTCTTCAGGCTGGTCCAGGCTCCCAGCGAAAATCCCAAGCTCCTTCTCGTTCTCCCAGGTCAGATGACTGCTGCATCGCGGGCAAAATCCTCGCTTGGCGATTTCCGAAGATTGATAGTAAGCCGGCTTCCCATTCGTCCACTCAAACCCGTCGCGAGCGAACATGGCTCCTGTGGTAAAGGGCGCACCCGATATTTTTTGACACATCACACAGTGACAGTGCCCCACCCAATAAGGCTCTCCTGACACTCGATACCGTAAGTCACCACATAGACACCCACCCAACCATTCCATCGTGCATCCTCCCCGTTATTTGTATTCATAAGGGAAAGATAGCTGAATTTAACAAAAGTTCAATGTCGGTTATCAATGAAGTGTACGTCTGCTTCTAGCACAAAGCAGACCTTCTTAACTCTGATTTTGGGGTCCTAGCGAGGGTCCGCTAACGACCCAAAGGAGACATAAGCCATTACCGAATATACGTTCTCGTTTTACAGTTGAAACTAGTGAAATTTGCCCTGCAGGAGGACTCCAAATACTTATCGGAAGCTCGCATTTTATTGATATGTGATTTACAACTTATTGATGTGGTGTATATCTGAGATTTTTGACTAGTCATGCTCGTAAATAACAATTTACATCAAGGGGTAGCAAAATATCCGTCACGCGCTAATCGTTTTCCGGTCTCCTCAAATGTGGAACGAGGGAAATCCTGTTGAAAGCCATGCCCCTCTATAATTCGATTCATCATATTTTCCCACGCACAAATAAAAGTGATATCAGATAACGCATGGTCGCTCCAGCCGACATCAAATATGGCGTCCGCATCAGCTTTAGTGATTTGGGAAGGACATAAAGTGAGTTTCTTTATATAGCTCAAGATTGGTATAAACTTTTCCTCTAGCAACATTTCTTCAGAATCTTCAATCAAAGTTGTCAATATTGATTCTTCAATGCCGAGCTCTTTCGCGGTTGCGGCATGAGCAAGTAAACAATACTGATTTCGGTTAAGGGCTGAAACGTAAGTCGCCAACAATTCACGTTCTCCATTGGTAAATTCTGAGTCGCTACGCAAATATTCCTGCCCCAACTGCAACGCGAGCTTCATACTACCAGGTCGACTTTTTAGCAAATCAACCATCCTGGCCGTTTCCGGAAGAAATTTTACATAAGGCATGTCAGATCTCCAATGAGTTGAAAATAAAATGTTAATTCGATCAAAATATTATTGATAATATTATTTGCAATAGATAACATAAGCAAGTTATAAAAAACCCATATGCGTTAGAAGATACTGGCATAAAACTTACATTCGGCTACGAGGTGACTAGAGGCGGATGTAGTCTAAAATTAAATCCAGCTGTGTAAAACAGGAAGCACCAGATGATTAAATTACCGGTTCTTGACATGACTCCATTTAATAGTGAAGACATAGAAGTTACCCGTCAATTGGGTAATGAACTTCGTCATGCTCTGGAAAACGTCGGATTTTTTGTGATCATCAATCATGGCATATCACAAGAATTGCTAGAGAGTGTCTATCAGGAGTCGCAACGCTTCTTCTCATTAAGCGAAGAAGAAAAAATGACCAAAGAGTTTACCCTTGCCAGACCGACAGGTTATCGCGCGCTTGGCACCAGTAAAAGCGGGGCATCAAATCTGGACTCTATCAAAAAGCCAAACTTGAATGAATCTTATTTTGTCAATCCGGAGCGTGTTACCGATGACGATGGAACAAGCGATTTACCACATATTGCGCCTAACCAATGGCCAAGTGGACTTCACGGTTTTCGTGAAACTCTGCTTGAGTACTTTCGGGTCATGGAAGTGTTGGGTATGCGGATGTTGCCTTTGTTTGCTACTGCCCTTGATCTCAATACTGACTATTTCTCACCATTTTTTAGTCGACCTTTGACAAGTTTGCGTCTGGCGCATTATCCACCGATGCATCATGAAGAAGATCAATATGGATTGTCTCCCCATACCGACTCTGGTTTTATGACCTTACTGCCCCAGTCAAAAGTATCTGGGTTACAAATTCGACCTGAAGGAAGCGGCTGGATATCACCACCTGACATTCCCGGTAGTCTGATTGTCAATTCCGGTGATATTTTAAAACGCTGGACCAATGATCGTTTTCTATCTACCCCACACCTGGCGAAAAACATCACAAATATAGATCGTTACTCCCTTCCATTTTTCTTTGACCCTAATGCGGACGCGCTTATCGAATGTTTGCATACTTGTCAGAACGCAGAAAACCCTCCCAGCTAT
>JABHFC010000390.1 GCA_018676275.1 Gammaproteobacteria bacterium
ACAAAATATCATGTACCATTTTTGCAGGTGCGCCACGTGCCCCCTTATCTTTGTTGACCTCCCAGAAACTGTGGTATCCATAACGGACATATTTACCTGCCAGGGGACTGGCTGATAAATCTACTTTAGGTTCAGGCGAACTTATTTCGTACATGGGCGACATCGGATCTTCGTCAGCAAATGCCGCCAAGCCAATTGCGAATAGCGTCATTAATACGAATGCTCTCAACATACTTTTAAACTCAAATATAATCATAATATAGACCTCAATAATTAGGACTCATAATAGTCAGGTAATTCTTTATTGTTTTTTCAAATCCGGATAGTAAAGATTCAACAGTTAATGCGTGACCGATTGAAACTTCAAGAATATCATGAATAGTCAAAAACTTTGCCAGGTTCTCCTGGTTTAAATCGTGACCGGCGTTGACTCCAATCTCAAGTTCCTGCGCCACTTTTGCTGCTTCATGAAACTGTTCAAAGATTCTTTGTTCGTTATTTCCGCCAAATGCACGGGCGTATGATTCTGTATATAACTCGATACGATCAGTATCAGTCCCTAAGGCCAATCTAATTTGTTCGGGATCAGGATCGATAAAAACACTACTACGTATTCCAGCCTCTTTTAGTTGTCCGACGATTTCCTTAAGTCTTTCTCCGTGTTTATTTATATCCCAACCATGATCAGAAGTGAGTTGATTCGGGTCGTCTGGCACTAAAGTACATTGAGTAGGTCTTGCTTCCAGAACAACCTGTAAAAACTTGTCAGTTGGGTTGCCTTCAATATTTAATTCAATATCATTTTTTTCTGCTACCAGTGCAGCCAGGTTATAAACATCTGCGTAGCGCGCATGACGTTGATCTGGACGTGGATGAATGGTTAAACCATGGACCCCGGCATCGACACAAAGATTGGCGAAATCAATAAGGTTAGGGAAATCGCTATCTCTTGAGTTTCTGAGAAGAGCAATCTTGTTTAAATTTACACTTAGCTTTGTCATTTATTTCAATTTCGTATTTATTTGTACATGCTCAACTAATTCAGGGAAAAATTCCAGGAAGCCTTCTTCCAGTTTCTGATAATTATCTTTTACTTCTTCAATCGCACCAGCAAAATTATTTTCGAATCGAATACGCCCTGCCATACGATCCAAGGCTGTAGAGGTTCCTTCCAGACTTGCATAAGATCGCAACCAGTTATCTCTGATCATGTAGTCCATCACATACTGCATACGTTCGGGCATGATGTCAGATAAGGATGTTATCTTGCTGTGCGCCTGATCGATAAAGCCATTGAATTCATTGTCGTTAAAGCTTTGCCAATGGCGTATGAGAAAGTAATCGAATGTTACGTCAATAACAATACCTGCAAAACGCCTTCTCCGACGACTGAACAGGCACTTCAAATCAAGAATTACAGGATGAGAGTCTGTAAATTTGTCGACAAGAAGATGGTTCTCTATACCCAAGCTTACTTTATCAGGCAATACTGCATCATCAAGATACTTTCTAAAATCACCCATCAAATTGCCAACCATTGATTCGGCATCTGACTGCGACAATCTAAGGTGAGCCAGGTAATTCATTTTCCTATTACTAATATGTCCTTAGTCGACACTCATTACCACGGAATCAGTCAGGTAAGGGTTATTAAATTTCACAATATCACCGACTTTTTTTCCTGGTACAGGAAATAGTCTGGCTGATAATGGTTTTGAGTATTTTTTCGCGAGGGAAGCAACATCACTAACCAGCGCAACCAGATCTTTGTGCGGAATATCACCGGCTAAAGGCACGACGTCCAATCCGGTGCCACAAACGCTTGAGAACAACAGCAAATCAGAAATGCTATACCTGCCTTGCATGGCGCGTGCAGCTAATGTCGTATCCTCCAGTATAGGCAACATCAAACCTGAATAACCACAGGATTTAAGATCCAGGTTTTTCAATACATCCGTAATCGCAGCACAAGCAGTTAAAGTCGATGCACTGCCAAAAGGTACTCCGGATAAAGCCTCTATGGCACGGCCTATACTAATATCTAGCAAGGGTGCGGGTGAAGTATCAATACCCAGATATGGCCGCGACATCCGCTCTGATATAAGTTCTGCCTGTGATGCAATCGGTTGAAGTGCGGCTTCCATATTTACTTTAAGCTTCCTTGTCGCATCCTTTACCCCGTTCGATTGCTTAAAAGTTTCATACAATAGATCGGCAGATTCCAGACCTATGCTGAACGCATCATTATTGTAATAAGCAGCAGGAAAATACGGTGATCCGGGTGGGCAAAAAGCATTGGCTGTAAAACGAAAATTTCCCTCACCTCCCGGTGTAGACCGTGATATCGCAGACATAATTTTTGCCGATACGTTTATCGATTCATGATCAATACCCACTTCCGATGAAGCCACTACCAGCGAGCAATTAATTCTCTCGTTATTAGCGATGATTTCTGTGAGCCAGCTTATGAATTCATCGCTTTCCTGACCTCGACTATTTACAGGGCCTATATTAAAAACAACATTATGTTCTCCGGCAAAATCATCCAGTTGCTTAATTGCATCCTGAGATGAGGATCGTTGCCAATCAGATAAATATTCGGCTAAGGGCTGGGTGGCAATGCGTGTTGTTTGCACTTCATAACCCAGGGCTTCATATTGTCCACGACTCTTTTTTAAGAAAGATGCTGCGTCCTCCAAGCTAAGCATATCACCTGCACTGGAAAGTTTTACCCCTGCGGTAATTGTCCGAATTCGAAAATTTCGCCTGTTGGCGGCAATAAGCCTTGTGGAGTACGGCAGGGTCGCACCTACTCCCAGAAAACCGATAAAATCGCGACGAGAAATGCTGGTTGTCATAATTAAGCCTGATTTGTGTTGTGGAAAATACGTCTAAATATGATATCGATAATAGACAATTATCCGTATTGTAACTATGTGTTTATTTTATTTATCTCCTGTAGTAGTACACTAGGGCTAATAAATAATAGCCCTGGTATGAAAAAATGATTGTTGAACAAATATGGACCGGCAATAACTGGCGTAATTTTAATTATTTGATAGCCTGCCCCGACAGCGGTGAAGCGCTGGCAGTTGATCCTCTTGATCATGAAAAGTGCCTGGCCCTGGCAAAAAAACGTGGCTGGGAAATTACCCAGGTCCTGAATACGCATGAACATGGTGATCATACCGGCGGTAACCAGGCAGTTATTGATGCCACCGGTGCCAAATTACTAGCTCACGAGAATGCCAGGGATTCTATTGATGGTATGGATGTGGGCTTGAAAGCTGGTGATGTAATTAAAATTGGCAAAAGCGTCGAACTGGAGGCTCTGGATACGCCGGGTCATACCATGAGTCATATTTGTCTTTTATCACAAACTGATACACCTGCACTCTTTTGTGGTGACACGCTGTTCAATGCCGGCGCTGGTAATTGTCACCATGGCGGTCACCCCAATGAGCTATACATGACCTTCGCTAGTCAACTGGCGAAACTACCAGGTAATACACAAATTTATCCAGGTCATGATTATATTGTGAATAATCTGCAATTCACCCTCGACCGGGAACCAACAAATGAAGCCGCCAGTAAGTTGCTCGATAAAATAGAAAGTCAGGACCCTGTAAATGCGTTGGTAACGTCTATCGAACAGGAAAAAGGCGTGAATACTTTTTTCCGTCTGAACAATCCTGAAGTTATCGAAAACTTAAGGGTGAGTTTTCCTGATATGCCCGCCAATCCGGACGAAAAAACTGTTTTTGTTGCCTTGCGAGAACTGCGAAATAAATGGTGAAGATATAATTCTATCGACAGGGTCTTGGCAGGTAATCAACTGGCACATTGCCCTTGCAGGACCAATCCATTTTGCCGTTGTACACCGCTGGTGTCAGTGAAAGAGACTTACCGGAGATCGCTGGATCTATAGTTTGATCCCGGGCATTACTGTAGTAAACCGTAATACTTCCCGGTGCAATTTCAGCGATCTTTATCTCACTTACAATCGACTTGCCAAGATCAACTGTAATTTTTGGTCCATTTAATTTCCATTGCTCAGCTGTAGGCAGCACCTTTTCTTCTTTATGGTAATTAGCAATAGCCTGTTTATAGGCACTGGACATTGTCAGTCCCTGCAGAACTTTTACGCTGTCAGTAAAATCCAGTTTTTCGGGAAACAGGACAAATTTCCAGATAAGTACTATTGCTATTAAGCTGATGATAACCAGTGTTTTGTTCATATTGATGGCAAAATAAATATGACTTGGATAAGAGCAATTATAGCAATTCAAATTGATTTTGCTTACTCGAGATACTAGGGTCTGTCTATCTTCCATCTTAGCCACTGTTGATTCTGAAAAAGTGCCAATCAAGGCGCGAGGAGAGTAGTTTGGTCATTCCAAATGAGCGACGAGCAAAGCAGAGTGGCGCTTTTTCAGGCTCAACCCGAAGGGCTGGGACTATTTTTGCCTTCAACTGCGTTATCAGTCGCTAATGTAGAGTGACTACATCGCGCTCCTTCTGCCTTGCTGAAGACAAAAATAGCCACCAGCAGTGGCTAAGATGGAAGATAGACAGACCCTACAAATTAGCGGGAAAGCAGTATCAGGATTCATATACAGCAAACGTAAAAACGGGCCTGAACGGCCCGTTTTTATGACTTCTAATAATGTATCGAGCTATTCACTTTTTCCATCACGCTCCAGTGCTTCCTTGATAACTTCTTCCGCAACGTTTTTCGGACAAGGCCTGTAATGAAGAAATTCCATAGAAAATTGACCACGCCCGGAGGTGATAGTACGCAGCGAACCAATGTAACCAAACATCTCACTCAATGGAGATTCTGATTTGATGCGCACACCAATCGCACCGGCTTCCTGCGACTTAATAATAGAACGACGACGATTCAAATCACCAATAACATCACCGACATGATCATCGGGCGTATATACATCTACTTTCATTATCGGTTCCATCAGTTGCGGTCCCGCCTTTGGCATACTCTGTCGATAGGCTGCAGCGGATGCAAGTTCAAAAGCGACTGCGGAGGAGTCAACCGCGTGGAAAGCACCATCATACAAGGAAACCTTGAAATCCAGACAGGGATAACCAGCCAATACACCTTTATCCAGGCTCTTCTTAAAGCCTTTTTCAACCGCAGGCCAGAACTCGCGTGGTACGTTTCCGCCGGTAACAGTTGATTCAAACTCAAAGCCACTGCCTGATTCACCCGGCTCAAGAATAAAGTCAATTTTAGCGAACTGACCAGAGCCACCGGTTTGCTTCTTATGCGTGTAACTATCATCGACACGTTTGGTGATCGTTTCGCGATAAGCTACCTGTGGTTTACCCACTGTTACATCGATACCGTGAGTACGTCTCAGGATATCGATCTTGATATCCAGATGCAGCTCGCCCATGCCTTTCAGAATGGTTTCGCCACTGTCTATATCGGTTTCGACATGAAATGAAGGATCTTCTTTAACCATCTTGCCGATAGCAATGCCCATTTTTTCTGATCCGGCTTTATCATTGGGTGAGACGGCGATGGAGATAACCGGATCAGGAAAAACCATCGGTTCCAATGTCGCAGGTTTATCCGGGTCACAAAGGGTGTGACCTGTTTGCACATTTTTCATACCGACAATCGCAACAATGTCACCAGCCTCGGCACTATCCAGTTCTTCACGCGAGTCCGCATGCATTTCAACGAGTCGACCGATACGTTCTGTCTTTCCGGTAAAAGTATTTAAGACATTCGTACCTTTACCTAATTTTCCGGAGTAGATACGAATGAAAGTCAGTGCGCCATAACGATCATCCATGATTTTGAAGGCCAGCGCGCGTAATGGTTTGTTTACATCAACGATGGCAAACTCACCGGTTTCATTTCCTTCCAGATCCACTTCAGGTTGAGGCTTCACTTCAGTTGGGTTAGGCAAATAATCAACAACTGCATTCAAGACCATTTGAACACCTTTGTTTTTGAAAGCAGAACCACATAGAGTTGGAAAGAAATCAAGGGCAATTGTTCCTTTGCGAATACAACGCTTAAGATCTTCAATGGAAGGTTCATTACCTTCCAGGTACTGCTCCAGTATTTCATCGTCCTGTTCAACGGCAGTTTCCACCAGTTTTTCTCGCCACTCTTCGATGGCATCAGCCATGTCTGCAGGTGGCTCCTGGATAGTGAAAGCAGTTGGGTCCGTGTCGTTTTCCCAGACCCATGCTTTGCGTGTTAACAAATCAACACAACCGACAAAATGATCTTCAATACCAATTGGCAAAACCAGCACCAGGGGATTGGCAGCCAGTACATCTTCAACCTGCTTAACGACACGATAAAAATCCGCGCCAACGCGATCCAGTTTATTAACAAAAATTACGCGCGCGACTTCTGAATCGTTGGCATAACGCCAGTTAGTTTCTGACTGAGGTTCAACACCGCCAGAGCCACAGAATACACCGACACCACCATCGAGCACTTTTAACGAACGATAGACTTCAATTGTAAAGTCTACGTGTCCGGGAGTATCAATAATATTGAGTCGATGCTCATCCCATTCACAACTGGTTGCAGCAGATTGAATGGTAATACCTCGCTCCTGCTCCTGCTCCATGAAGTCCGTGGTGGCTTCGCCATCATGCACTTCACCGGTCTTGTGGATCTTTCCGGTTAATTTCAAGATGCGTTCTGTGGTTGTCGTTTTACCGGCATCCACGTGAGCGAATATTCCTATGTTTCTATACTTGGCTAAATCAGTCATTTTCCTGCTACTTTTAAAGGTTATGGTAATTGGTTGCGGTGTTAGCCTGGTAATTTCGGGCACACGCTGCCACCGAATATGCGGGCTAAATCAAAATCATGAACTCTGTGCCGCCAAAAGCGCGCGATTATAAACCAGTTTAGGAATATATGTAACGAGTACTTGCAGGAATTCTAGAGATGAAAAAACGCTTGTGTTCGAAGGTAAACCAAATTAATCACTAACGACATAAGTAATTGATAAATATAGTTTATTTTATTCTTATACTTATATGATTATTCCGACGCATATCAGGTATTTCAATTGAAAGAATAATAAATACGACTTATCAGGAATACCAGAACCTTATTATCCCCCGCTAATAGCTGGAATAAATATTAATTCATTATCTTCAGACACTGGTTCCAGCAAGCCCAGTTGAATAATTTTGCCGTCCAACATAATCGCAACATCAGGCTTTAGCTTGTCATTGTCCAGTAAGGCGACCTTCATCCCCGGGTATTTAAGCTCCAGTTCATCTATAACCTGTCGGACATTTTTAGCACTGACATGCACAATCTCCTCATCGCTGGTAATGACCTGCAAGGGTTGCGGTATTCTTACTTTTGTCATATCACTTCAGCTAAAATATGTACTCGTAAAACATTAACTTTCAGCTGCTTGTTTTTGTTTGATAGCTGCACATACTTTGTGTGGTGCCATCGGCATTGAGTTCAGGCGAACATCAACAGCATTGTGTATTGCATTAGCGATAGCAGCTGCAGGCGGGATAATGGAATGTTCACCGCAACCACGAACTCCAAAGGGATGTAGAGGGTTAGGCGATTCTAGAATTACAGTTTCGATCATAGGTATGTCTAGCGCTGTTGGCATTCGGTAATCAAGCAGGCTTGCATTTTTTAAGTGCCCTTCTGCGTCGTAATAATATCCTTCATTCAGCGCCATGCCTATTCCCTGCACCGCCGCTCCCTGCATTTGACCCTCTACATAATCAGGATGTATTGCTTTCCCTACGTCCTGGAATACTGTGTAACGCAGGATATCGACCTTGCCGGTTTCAGGATCCACGTCGACATCGACCAGATGTACACAAGTACCGGGAATGAAACTCTGCGGTGAGCCGGTCATATGAACAGTGATAGGGCCTCCGGTTTCATGTAGCTTTTCGCAAGCCTCCTGAAAAGACATAGTTAGCTTTGAATCTTCCTTATTGCTGAAAACGCCCTTTTCCACGCTAACCAGTTCAGCATCTATTTCCCAAAGTAGTGCTACTCGTGCACACATTTTCTCCAGCACGTCCTGTACCAAATCACAAATTACAGCGCCTGTTGCGTATGAGGTGCGACTGCCCACAGTAGGTAAAGAGAAACCAACGGCATCGGTGTCTCCTACTGAAGCGCTGACATTTTCAACATCAATCCCCAATGCTTCTGCAGCCTGCATGGCAAATGTCATGCGTGAACCACTCAAGTCCGGACTGCCTGTTATCAACTGTACTGAACCATCCGGATTAACTGATATCTGAGCGCTGGAGATATCTCCAAGGTTAAACCACATGGTATAGGCCATACCGCGTCCCTGATTTTCTCCATTGAGAGGCGCTGTATAGTGAGGATGAGCCTTGACCGTCTCCATCATTTTCACTGTATCTATCGGTGCACAAGGGAAACCCGGAACAAGCAGATCTCCGGTCTTAGTCAAATTTTTCATACGAAAATCGACGACATCCATACCACATTCGCTGGCTAGCTCATCTATCATCTGTTCCACCGCAAATAAGGCCTGTGCTGCCCCGGGTGCCCGGTAAGGACGCATGGTCGGTTTATTGACGATGACATCAAAACCATTTATCTGAATATTGGCAATGTTGTATCGTGAGGTAGACGCAATTGCGCCTAAAAAGATCGGTCCACCGGCATAGGCACCGGCTTCATATGCCAGGTGTAAATCAGCCGCAACTAGTGTGCCGTCTTTTTTTACACCAAACTTCAACTTCACATAGGTCCCTGAACTAGGGCCAGTAGCACGTAATACTTCGTCTCGTCGAAGCGCGATCTTAACCGGGCGCTGAGTTTTATGCGAAAGCATGGCAGCGATTGGTTCCATATACATACGTTCTTTACCACCGAAACCACCACCGACCTCAAGCGGCACTACTTTGACATTAGCCATTGGCACCAGCAGTACATCAGCCAGGTGATCGCGCAAACCAAATGCGCCCTGGGTCGCTGTCCAGACGGTAATATAATTATTATCATCCCAATTCACTGTGGTGATATGACTTTCAATGTAACCCTGATGAATGGTCTCCGAGGTATATTCTCGTTCCAGAATTATGTCCGCCTCAGCAAAGCCTTTCTCCAGATCGCCACTTCCCAGTTGCATACGAGTTGCATTCGGAAGGAATTTTTCTGTAGGTAAAATAAAAGCGCCGGGATAGAAATCATCATGAATGACAGGAGCACCGTCTGCCATTGCCGTGCGCACATCCATCACGGGTGGTAAAAGTTCATATTCCACTTTGATTAAATTTACCGCTTCCTCAGCAATATGTGGATTATCGGCTGCCACACCTGCGAGAGCGTGCCCGTCATACAAAACCTTGTCGCGAGCGATACAATTGTCAGCAACTTCTCCAATATTGATCATACCGGCAGCACCCTGGCTGATTAGCTTGTTTTCGACCTTAGGAAAATCATCACCAGTAACGACGGCGTGAACTCCGGGTAATGCAGCGGCCGCACTTGTATCTATGGACTTTATTTTTGCATGAGCGTGGGGACTGCGCAGGATTTTCCCATGGATCATATTCGGTAAATGGAAATCATCACTGAAGCAGGCACGTCCTGTTATTTTATCCAGACCATCTGGTCGGATCGGACGAGTACCTAGTACGCGAAATTCACTTTTTGTTTGTTCTGGTTTATTCATTGTTTATACCTCCGCCATGCTTTCGGCTGCTGTCATCACTGAGCGCACCAGCTTATCGTAGCCAGTACAGCGACATAGATTGCCTGCCAGCCAATGCCTGATTTCCTGTTCACTCGGTCTTGGATTTTTATCAATCAGGGCCTTTGCTGCTATAAGAAAACCCGGCGTACATATTCCACACTGCATTCCGGTTTGCTCCAGAAAAGCTTTCTGCAATGGATGCAATTCGCCCTTAGAGGATAGTCCTTCAACCGTTTCAATCTTAGAGCCCTCGGCTTCAACCCCTAATACACAACAGGAATCCACCAGCACCCCATCCATAATTACACTGCAAGCACCACAATTTCCATCATTACAACCTTCTTTGGTGCCCGTTAGATATAGGACATCTCGAAGCACTTCGAGCAGGCTTTGTCTTGGCTCACAGAGAAAATCAACAGATTCATTATTAATGGTCGTCGTTATATGACTTCGTTTACTCATACTTTTTCTCCAATGGCACGCTTTACAGCATCATTTAAGACTCGCTTTGTCAGCGTTTCCACAAGCTGCAGGCGATGCTCTACAGTTCCTCGCATATCATTAATTGGTCGTGCTGCATCCCTTGCTATAACTGCCGCATTTAAAATCGACTCTTCACTAATCGGTTTACCTGTCAAAGCGGCGCCAGCGTCTTCTACGAAAAGCGGGGTTGGTGCAACGGCACCGATAGCTATACGTGCGGAACGAAAGTTTTTACCAGTTTCATCCAGTTCAACATAAGCAGCAGAGTTTGCGACTGCGATATCCATTTCATTACGTGGGATAAAACGAAGAAAACGGGCGCCAGAATTAGCTGCAGGAGCCGGGACAGTAACATTGACAAGGATTTCATCATCTTCGAGAACTGTCTGACCAGGTGCAACGCAGAATTCTTCAACCGGTATTTGTCGCTCGCCCCTGTCGCTAACGACATTGGCTATGGCACCAAGGACCATCAAAGTCGGGATTGAATCGGCACTGGGGGCTGCATTACACAGGTTCCCGCCAATACTCGCTCGGCCCTGCACCTGAATCCCGCCAACCAATGACGTCGAATCAACCAGTGCGGGATAGCTTTCAGCAATTTGATCATTTTCGTAAATCGTTCTGCAACTAACACTGGCACCAATACTCAAACCTTCCTGGTTAATCTTCAATTCCGTCAGTTCAGGTATATGTTTTGCGTCAATCACCAATTCAGGTCGTTTGCGTCTGGCGCGCATAAGAACTATCAAATCAGTACCTCCTGCCAGAAGTCTCGCAGAACTTTTGTGGGTAGCCATTAAACCAATAGCCTCTTTCAGACTATCTGGCGCGCAATATTCAAAATCATGCATTAATCAATTCTCCTTAAACGCAGGTATAGTTACCCGTTAATATATGTACAAAAGAGTGCAATGATGTCATTCCAATTCAGATTCAATTCCAGCCTAATTTTTTTATCAATTTAACGATCTCAGTTTCAGCCACATCATCTTATTTGAATCGGGATTGAATATGAACTGCTTATTTCCAGGAATTGGTATCACAAAAAACCTCTAGCATGAGAACTCCCAGTGTTAATTCGTCGCTTACCGTGCTGTGGGAAATGGCGACTTCAGTGACAGGCCATGGTTACGCAAAAAGCCTGTCGATGCAGCAATAATAATTGAGATGTATCACTAATTTATTGATAATATTATTAACTATCACAACAGGCTTGTCCATCCTCATGCATAGCAATATTGGGTTACAAATTACGGGTTTAGACTCAAATGGTTTCTATGCATACCCTGCAAACGAACTGCTCCCACAGATAAAATGTGAGATTAGTTTGATGCAGAATCGATGTATATAAATTTATCTCGATAAAAAACAAGCGCTTCCATTTGAAATCTGAACAGACAAAATCTATTTTGCATCCGAAAAGTCTCGGAATTCTGGCCATCCTTGCGATAACGTCGTCTCTGACATCAGTTTCCATCGATTTGCTTGCCCCTGCCCTGCCAATTTTATCAAAGGCCTTTGATGATTCCAGCGGCAGTATGAAACTAACGATTCATGCTTTTTATCTGGGTTTTGGATTTGCCCACATCTTCTGGGGCAGTCTGTCTGATCGTTATGGCAGAAGAGTAATAATGTTAACTGGCCTTGTTCTGTATTGTGCTGCGACTCTTGCTTGTCTATCAGCTTCGAGCCTTGAGATATTGCTGATTTTCCGGTCATTACAGGGGATCGGAGCCGCAGTAGGAATGATACTGGGTCGGGCAATTATCCGCGACATTTATGGACCGCAACGAGCGACACAGGCTGTTGCCACCATGTTTATGTTTTTCGTTCCAGTTCCGATTCTCGCACCTCTGGTGTCTGGTTATGTTGTTAGTTATTTCAACTGGCAGATAATATTCTGGATAATGGAAATTATAGCTCTGTCTGCATTGGCTATCATCGCAACTTTGCTAATGGAAACAGCACCTTTGAAATTAGAAAGAACAAGTCATGTTGAGCGCTACGTTCACGACCTGGGACTGATTTTAAGTCATCGATTTTTTCTTAGAAAAGCCTTTACCAATATGTTTTGCTTTGCCACGTTTGTGATGTTTATCTCAAACTTCTCTTATATTATGACCAGCCAGTTTGCATTTACACCTCAACAAAATGGCCAGATACTTTCATTGATCAGTTGTTGTCTTGCCATAGGCGTTTTACTTGTCAGGAAACTTGTCCCGCTACTGGGTGTGCAGAGGACAATTTTTAGCGGTATTTATTTATTGACAGCTTGCTGGTCAATTATTTTGATATTACAACTGCTGGATATCCAGGCATTAATCTATTACATGGTACCAATTTTTATCTGCAGCTTTGGCAGTGGCATAGTACTAAGTCTGTTACCTGGACAGGCCATGGTGCCCTTCTCCAGTAATGCCGGAGCAGCCTCTTCAGTATTCGGTATATTACAGTACGGCGGTTCAGCATTACTTGCCTATCTGTCCGGTATTTTTTATCAAACTACTGCATTATCTGTATCAGTTGCGATAACATTATGCGCCGGTTTGACCTTGTTCAGTTATTGGTTTCTGGATGAGCCAGCCGAATGATTATCTGATATGCAAAGCTAAATACACAATGCACCGGATATTGGCGGAATTAATATATAAATGAACGAAAAGTTTTACGGGACTGTTGTCAGCGGGCTTGGTAAGGGAGCTTCATTTACTGAACTTGACTGGGCAAAAAAACAATTTATCGAAAAACTGGGAATTGATCCTTACCCGGGCACTCTTAATCTCCGTTTGAATGATGAAAAAATCAGGAGTGAGTGGCAGAGACTACAGGAAAGCGATTCTTACACAATTTACGCTTCAGATGTTGAATGCTGCGACGCACGTTGTTATCCGATATTTATTAGCGAGCAATTCGCTGGCGCCATAGTTGTTCCCTTAATTGAAAACTATCCTGAAGATCAGCTGGAAATTATTGCGCCGATCTCATTACGAGAAAACCTGTCTATTGAGGATGGTGATTTAGTAAAGCTGGAAACGAACCATTCACTAAGTGCTACTACAATAATATTTGATCTCGATGGAACCCTGCTGGATACCGTGGACGCATTTTATATTTTAGCCCAACGAACAGGGGACGAATTTGGTATCGATATGAATCGCTCACATGTCTATGACCTGCTCAATCATGGCAAGTCATACTGGGAAGCGGCGTTGCCCGAATCTACAGCTAACCGTCAGGCCACAATTGATGAAATGAATAACCGAGCAGTACAACTTTGGCCAGAAGTCATGGCTGAGCATGCGCAAGTATTCCCGGGTATTTTTGACACGCTGGTTGAACTAAAAGAGACAGGTATGAAATTAGGCATAGTTACCGGCTCAGGAAAAACATCGGTGGATCTATTATATAGCGCAGGCGTTGAAGACTTGTTTGATACCGTTGTCACCAGTGCCGATGTCAGCAGACGAAAACCTTATCCAGACGGTATGTTCAAATGCCTTGACTCCCTCGGCGTGCAGGCAAGTGATTCTATATATGTTGGCGATACATCGATTGATATGCAGGCAAGTAGAAGTGCGGGTATAAAAGCTGTTGCGGTTCTCAGTGGTGCGGGAAATTCTGCTGCACTGTGTAAAGCCGGTGCCCATCGTATAATTCATAATCACAGCACATTGGTTAATATTTTGGATAAAACTTGAGCTACACTATGAAACCTTTTTAAAGGTGTGAAAAAGCTAAATAGACTATGAGTAATAATGAATTACAAACAAAACAGGGTAGCGATGACGTCATTGCCATTGCAGCTCAATGGCTGAAAGAAGGCAGGAAGGTTGCTCTTGCTACCGTAGTTAAAACATGGGGTTCTTCACCCCTGCCTGTTGGTAGCCAACTTGTGATCGACGATAACTATGCTTTTGCCGGTTCGGTTTCAGGCGGATGTATAGAAGGCGCAGTGATTGAAGAAGCACAATTAGTCATAAAGAATGGTGAGGCGAAATTATTAAATTTTGGTGTCGAAAATGAACGAGCCTGGGAAGTCGGCTTATCCTGCGGCGGAGATATCGAAATCTACCTTGAGAGCTTAATGTGAAACGCGAAATCCTCACACGCTTGCAATCACTGCGACAGGAAAAGCAATCTGTCGCGCTTGTTACGCGTTTACACGATGGAATACAGGCATTTGTTACCGAAGATTTAGTCGAAGGCGAATTGAGCTTGATGGATGACACGATCACTACCATCCGGCAACGAATAAGTGAAGATTTAAGTGGCGTAATATTTGAAGCTGATATCAAGATTTTTGTTCGAGTCTACAGCACACCTTTACGGCTGATTCTTATAGGTGCCGTGCACGTATCACAGGCGCTGATCCCGATGGCGACCTTGCTTGGTTTCGAAGTTACTGTGATCGATCCTCGTAGCAGTTTCGCCAGTGACGAGCGTTTTCCAGATGTGACAATGATGACCGACTGGCCGGACGAGGCAATTCGTAAACTCAAACCGGATCCCCACACTGCGGTCGTCACGCTGACTCACGACCCGAAGCTCGATGATCCTGCATTAAAAGAAGTATTACCTACTAATGCATTTTATATCGGTTCACTGGGTAGTAAACGTACTCATGCTTCCCGATTAGAAAGACTGCGTGCTGAAGGAATTGACGATGAAACCTTATCCAGAGTACATGCACCGGTTGGACTCCATCTGGGCGGAAGACGACCAGCAGAGATTGCCTTATCAATTATGGCAGAAATAATTCAAACTTTGAGATTGACAGCTTAACTATGAAGTTTGGTCGTATTCCAGTCGCTGATGCTGAAGGCAGCCTTTTAGCTCATACCCTTAAACTCGATAATCTACGGCTAAAGAAAGGCCACAGGATTACAGAAAAAGATATCGCAGCATTACAGGAACATGACTGTAAAACTATAGTGGCTGCACAACTGGAGGCAAATGACATAAATGAAAACCAGGCAGCTACCCGCGTCGCGGCTGCAATAGGTGGACAGTATATCAGTGCCCAGGCAGCTTTCACTGGCCGCACCAATCTCTATGCCGACACACGCGGGTTACTTGTCTACGACCGGACGCGTCTGGATCAGCTTAACATGGTCGATGAAGCCGTAACTGTTGCTGCTTTAAGCCCCTTCACCCTAGTTGAACCCAGACAATTTATTGCTACTGTCAAGATCATCCCATACGGTGTTGCTTCCACCACGGTGGGGCGTACAGCAAACATTGCTGAATCACCGGAACCACTTTTTCGTATCGCAACATTCAAACCCGTCGACGTTGGTTTGATTCAAACCAGGTTACCGGGAATTCGAGATAGCGTCCTTAACAAGACACGCTTGACCCTGGAAACCAGATTGGAACGTCTTGATTGCCAGCTAACGATTGAACGCCGCTGTAACCATGATGAAATTGCAATAGCTGAAGCATTAAAGGAATTACAGAGTCAAGGTTGTAAGCTATTTCTTATAATTGGCGCATCGGCTACTGCTGATCGGCGAGATGTCATACCCTCGGGTATTGAAAGTATGGGTGGGCAGATATTACATCTGGGTATGCCGGTTGAACCTGGTAATCTTTTGCTTTTGGCTCAACTCGACGCCGACTGCCCGGTAATTGGCCTACCAGGCTGCGCCAGGTCTCCTGCACTGAATGGTGTTGACTGGGTAATTGAACGACTGCTAGCCGGATTGAATGTCAGTGGTAAAGAAATCATGTGCATGGGTGCCGGCGGATTTATTAAAGGCAGTACGAAAATACTAACAACACGAGCCCACGCGATCGAAGCTGTTGCTGAGCATGACGAAGCGTCACACACACCAAAGATTACTGCAATTATCCTGGCTGCCGGCATGTCCCGGCGAATGGGCAAAGTCAACAAACTGTTGGAACCTGTCAATAACGAGATGATGGTGACAAAAGTAACTCGACAGGTGCTGGCTTCACAGGTGGATAGCGTTCTGCTTGTCGCGGGTCACGAAGAAGACAAGGTGCGTTCGGCAGTAAGAGACAAAAATATCAAGATCGTGACTAACCCGGATTTTGCTAAAGGTCTAAGCACGTCTTTGCATTGTGGTTTGACATATCTCGCCGATGATGTCGACGCGGCGATTATTTGTCTAGCCGACATGCCCTCGGTCAGCACAAGTGTCATTGATCAGCTTATCGCAGCCTTTAGTCCTGAAGAAAACCGACTTATTTGCGTGCCTGTTTATCAAGGTCAACGAGGCAATCCTGTTGTATTGGCAAAACGATTCTTTTCAGAAATGAATGAATTGAGCGGTGACAAGGGCGCAAGAGAATTTCTACAGAAATATGTTGACCTTGTCTGCGAGGTGGAAATAGAAGACCCTAGTATCTTGCATGATATTGATGAACCTGAGTCGCTACTCAAGTACAAAGCAGCGAACAACTAGCAAGATTTACTCGGTCGATTTTTCCGTATCGGATTGACCTTCTGTTTCCCAATCCGTATAGGGTCCAAGAAATCCTGTCATAATAACGGCAAGTATATTAATGCCGACGCAAACAGTAAGTATGCTTACGTAGGAGCCCGTTGTATCGTGGGAGAAACCAAAAGCAAGTGGACTCAATGCAGAGCCAGTTAGCAGCGCGGCAAACAGTAAGCCGTAAGTTGCAGCAAAAGTACGCAGACCGAAGTAACGTCCGGTAAGATAAGCGAGCAATTGCACTTCAGCACCAAGACTCAAGCCAATCAGTATTGCCGCCAGGAAGGCCATACTGCCAACTACTCCCGCTGCAAACATCGCTATGCCAATGGCTGACAATGAGAACAATGCCATAGCAACGTAAGGCGCAAATATTCGATCAACCAGGTAACCGATAGCTATTCGGCCTATGAACACAAAAAATCCTTCGGTAGCTGCAACAGCAGCTGCCGTAGACGTCTGCATCCCCCTGTCAACGAGCATGGGCACCATGACTGACAACAGACCATGTAAAACAAATGAAAGAACAAAAAATATCGAACTGAGGATCCAGAACTCCCTATGACGCAAGACCTCCCCGGTTGTGTAGCCTATGTCTTTTCTTGTTGCATTCGGTGCCTCACCCTCGCTAGTTTCTCCATCAGCTTGTAAGCCCATCGAGACAGGGGATTCTCTTAAGAAGATAAATGCCAGTGGCAGCGTAATGAAAAATACAATAACACTCAGGCAGTAATAAGCAGAACGCCAGCCATGATTATCTATCAGGTATTGGGTAATTAAGGGTACATAGAAATAGCCCAGACCGACACCCGAGATAGCGAGACCAATTGCCAGTCCCCGTTTGCGCAAAAACCAGGAAGATAAAACTGTTACATAGGGAATACTGTTTGTGCCCGCCGCCAGTGTCCCGATAATCAGGAATATGGCTATAAGATGCCATACCTCGCTTACAAATAACGGGATAGCCGCCAGGCAAACTCCCAGGCTCATAAGCGAAGGCATCAAAATAAGGCGTGAACCAAAATGGTCAACCATGCGCCCGATAATTGGAAGTGACACTGCACTCGCTGCGGTTAACACAGTCAGACTTAAACCGATTTCTGTTCTGGTCCAGCCAAACTCTTCTGTGAACGGTATGACAAACATACCCAATGAAACAAAAGCAAAAGGTCCGATCCCGGTCGAAATACATACGGCACATGCAGCAACAATCCACCAGCCAAAAAATATTCCCTTGTCTTGAGCTTTCCCTGTTTGATTCATTGCAGTGACAAATATGTCGGATTGACCAGGATCAATTTAATACTGTTCAGATTGGATAATGCCAGTTACTAGAATGTTTGGTAGTCGCGTATCTTCCCATTTCATTGCCAATACACCGGTTCTTACTATCACCAGTTTTCTTGAAGGGACAACATACAAGCGTTGTCCTCCGAGGCCATCAAAATAAAATACATCCCCGGCAATAAACGGGTCTTCAGAAACCGCCTTGAAACCCTTAAAGGCTTTCAAGGTACGTTCCTCGGCATAATCAGTGCCGATCCAGGTTAATAGCCCATAAAGCGGATTCGTTACTGAAGGTATTTTCATTTGTTCAATCCACTCTTTAATTAATTCCTGGGGCTTGAGTCGATCTCTGGTTGGAAAAGGATATTTCAATAAATATATTGAACCTATAGGCGTGCAGGTAACGCTCCCAAAACAGCAGATCGGACAGAACAATTATCATGGTTAAAGCCGACAGCAAGGCACATGATGACAACAGGAATTTCAGCCAATAATTCATCGTTTTGTTCTGTATATATGTCTCTTCATTCACCCAAATTTGAGCTGGTGGATTTGTTGTAGATGGCTCAGTCCGTTCGGATTTTTATTTAAATCAAAAATAAAGAATGACAATATTATCTTTTATTTCAATAGTTTAATTATCATCGAGATGCCGCACTCCAAATTCTTCAATCATTATTGATTAAATTATTGATAAATTTTATATTAAAATATATCATTCCATATTATCAAGAGTATGTATACAGTATACAGCTTATTTCTTAACCCTGATAGACTCATGAGGAACATAAACTATGCCTAAGGATCTCCGTCAATTCCTTGCAGAGCTTGAGAAAAAACTACCAGATGAGATTGTCCATGTTAAACGCAAGGTAGATCCAAAGTTTGAGCTACCAGCGGTATTGAGAAAACTCCAGGAAGAGCAGAGATATCCTGCCGCAGTATTTCACAACGTAAAAAACAGTGCTTTCCCAGTCGTCTCCAATATTTTTTCCAGCACTAATCGATTAGCCCTGGCCCTTAGTGCCGATCCAGATAATCTGATCCAGGATTATCTGAAACTGGAAGGTGAATTGATCAAGCCGAAAGTGCTACGCAAGGCACCAGTACAGGAAAACGTCATTAGTGGAACTAAGGTAGACCTCAGCAAGCTCCCCATCGTGACCCACTGTGAAAAGGACGGTGGGCCATATGTTACCTCCGGTGTGGCGGTCATGAAAAATCCGGAAACTGGAATATATGATGTCGGCATTTTCCGCATGCAGGTTCAGGGGAAAAATAATTTCGGTTGTTTATATGGTGCCTATTCAAAGGCCGCTCGAATAATCGCCATGAATGATGCCAATAATAAGCCTACTGAGGTTGCCATCTTTATCGGTCACCACCCGGCTTGCGTTCTCACCTCTCAAACGAAAGTCCCGGTAGATACCGACGAATTCTGGGTTATGGGTGGGATCCTCGGTGAAGCAATTGAACTGGTGCAGGCGAAGAGTATTGACGTGCTTGTTCCGGCCCGTGCGGAATTTGTTCTGGAAGGTGTAATTCCGCCAAATACGCTGGTACCGGAAGGCCCCTTTGGTGAATACCCCTGGTATTACGGTCTTGAGCGCCGTAGCAATGTCATAAATATTAAGACCATTACCCACCGTAATGATGCAATATATCACGATATTTTCTCTGCTCATCAGGATCACAATTACGCAGCAAAAATTCAACGCGAAGCCGTATTATACCAGCGCGTAAAGGTCGCTATACCTGGGGTAAAGAACGTCTCTTTGCCAATCTCGGGAACCTGTCGTCATATGGGATATATATCAATGCGTAAAGACTTTGACGGTCAGGGCAAGATTGCAGCGATGGCAGCATTGGTAGCAGACCCTATGATGAAAATGGCAGTCATTGTTGATGATGATATTGATGTTACAAATGAAAGCGAAGTCTGGTGGGCGGTTACCACACGCACCCAGCCCGACAAGGCCGTGTTTATGGTTCCGGATTCTTATGTTTCTGAACTGGATCCCTCAGCATACTCAATCAAGGACAGGAATCGACGCGATTACCTCAATACCAAGTGGGCAATCGATGCGACAAAACCCGTCGGTATCCCCTTTGAAGAACGCGCAGATGTTCCGCGAGATGCGTGGGCTAATCTCAATCTAGATGACTACATCTCTAAATAATACGGTTACGACTTATGGCAAGCAAATCAAAAAAACTGATAGTTTCCACCCCTCTGGGAATACATGAACTTGAACTGGCCTTATTACGAGAATTGGCAGCCTGGCGCGACTGGGATTTAGCCGTTGCCGAAGTTGAACTCGTACTTATGAAGCGTATTTGCAAAAAAACCGACTGGGCTGAAGATTACTTACCCATGGTAAAAGAGCTGGAAGTAATAATTAAATATGCTGAGCGAACAGTTAAGGACAAGGACACTACCTTACTAGGCGCTGCCCATACAAATCTGCAACGAGCGATATTTGATTTAAGAGACAGGCTGTATAAATAAGTTAGAGACAGGCATAGCCTCTATTGTTTGAGAATCATACTACATACTTGAACGGTGTTGTGTTGGAAATATAAAACGCTCTGACCCCTTGATTTTACACACTATAGAAGATCAACTTTTATACCACTTTGGTTGCCAGATCATTACCGTCGTCAATTACTGAGGAATCTTCTTCAAAGGATGGGAAAGGCCCAAGCAGCAGCAGCATGAAAGCACTAAGCCCAAGCAAGGAAGCATTGATAATCAGGGGCCTTGAATAACTACCCGTCTGATCAAAATCCAGCGCCATAAAGTAGGGGAAAGTAGCAATGCCCAGCATCATGGCTGCAAAGGCATGACTGTATATCTTTCCATATGCACGCAAGCCAAAATAGCGGCTGACAAGATAACCCAGGGCGTCCCCTTCCGCTCCCGAACATAAACCAATCAGCACAGCTGCCAGTAAAATCCAGACAGCACTGCTTGCAAACATCAATATGCAAATACCTCCAACGGCTGCTAAAAATATTAC
>JABHFC010000045.1 GCA_018676275.1 Gammaproteobacteria bacterium
AGCGCGACATCTTAAAATCTCTTTTCATGAAGGCCGCCGCTATTGCTGTAAATCGTGCAGGTGGCTCACAAATTGATGGAAGTCATGATTATGTCTGATTCAACTGAAACACTTAGTATTGAAATAACCGTAAACGGGAAAGTTTATCAGCGTGATGTTGAACCGCGCCTGTTACTGGTGGAATTTATACGAGAAAACGTGGGGCTCACCGGCACACATGTCGGTTGCGATACCAGTTATTGTGGTGCCTGCACTATTATTTTAAATGGTGAAGCAATCAAGTCCTGCACCTATCTTGCTGTACAGGCAGATGGCGGCGAGGTCATCACCGTCGAAGGCCTGGAAAAGGAGGGGCAACTACATCCTTTGCAACAGGCTTTTTCTGAGTGTCATGGTCTTCAGTGCGGCTATTGCACGCCGGGCATGCTCATGTCTTCGCTGGCCTTACTGGCTGAAAACCCGGACCCCAGTGTTAAAGATATACGTAAACGGCTCGCTGGAAATGTCTGTCGCTGTACAGGTTATCAAAACATCATCAAGTCGGTACAGTCTGCCGCCAAACAGTTACAGGAGGGCTAAGCCATGGAAATGAAATTTGATGGTGAATTTGAAGTGGATCTGCCTCGCGAGAAGGTCTTTGTCATACTTTCAGATCCGGAAAAATTTGCGCCTCTGATCCCGACCTTTCATAGTCTGGAAATGAAAGATGAGCGTACCGCCATGTTGCGCGTCAAGGTAGGCATTGGCAAGATCCGTGGCACCGCATCCACTGAACTCACATTGACTGAGGCCGAGGCACCCTATCGTGCAGTGTATATAGGCAAAGGCAAGGTCATGCAGGGCGTCTATGAATCGATTTCCTCTTTTGAGCTGGAAGAAAGTGGCCAAGGTACTCTGGTTAAATGGCAGGCCGAGACAAATCTGGTTGGTAAAATCCTCTCACTGGCTGGCGGCGGCATGCGCGGCTATGCTGAGAAAGAGATCAGTAAGCTGATCAGCAGTCTGCAAAATGGTCTTTCATCTAATCCACAGACCGTCACTGCGAAACCGAAAGCAGATGGCTGGCTTGCACGCATTCTAAGAAAATCTGACAGTGGAGAAACTGAAACTGCAGAAACCCCTGTTTCTGAATCAAAAATTGCCGAGGGACTTGCTGGCTTTAATGATGAACAATTGGATCGACGTAAAGAAGCGCAGGGGAAAATCGATAATGTATTGTCTACAGCACGTGCTGAAAAACGTCTTCCCCGTAAAGAAGACAATCGACTAATTCGCGGTCAGGGTTTGTTTGTAGATGATTTCCATCCCGCAGGAATGCTGCATATGGTTCTTGTACGCTCACCTTATGCTCACGCAAAAATTCTGAATATTGATGTCTCCGCAGCGGAAGCGCTGCCCGGTGTCGTCTGTACACTTACCGGGGCGGAAGTTAAAGCCCAAACCAACCCCTTCACCCAGCTCGGACCTGAACCCAGTGCGCTGATCCAGGATTATTGCCTGGCTATCGATAAGGCTCTTTACCAGGGTGACCCGGTGGTGGCTGTTGTTGCTGAATCTGTACAAATTGCGACCGATGCAGCTCAACTTGTCGATGTCGAGTATGAAACCTTACCAGTCGTTGTAGATTGCAAGGAATCTATGCAAGCGGACGTTATGTTGCACGAACAGGTCGGCAGCAACTACACCTGGCAAGGTGAGTTCGAATTTGGAGAAGTCGATAAGGCATTCGAGGATGCAAAGCATGTAGTTAAAATCGACCATCTGAAGTTTCATCGCTATGGTAGTACCGCGCTTGAGCCGAACGCGGTTGTCGCGACCTGGAACCAGATGGGTGAACTCGATTATTTTTCCAACACTATAATGGCTGTGCCTATTGCCATGATCGGCCCTGCTCTGAGTGTAAGTTCGGACAAAATCCGTTTGCGTACCCACGATATTGGTGGTGCCTTTGGTAACAAGATAGGCAACTACCCCCATATGACACTGGCGGCCCTCGCTTCAAAGAAAGCTGGAGGTGCGCCTGTGAAATGGTTGGAAACACGTAGTGAGCACATGCAGGCTGGTGGTCACGGAAGTGAACGCAACTTTTTTGATACGGAGGTAGCACTGGACGCAGACGGGGTAATCACTGCGATTCGCTCAACCCATGTAGATGATTGTGGAGCCTATCCGCGTTACGAACCCCTCGCCTGTGTGATCTGGGCACAAGTAATGCCAGCCACGTATAAATTGCGCAACATGAAAATTGATATGCGCCAGGTTGTGACTAACAAGGGCCCTTGTGCACCAAATCGTGGCTATTCGCGCCTGCCACACCTCTGGTTTATGGAACGTTGCATCGATATTTGCGGTCATGAGCTGGGTATACCTGCTGATGAGATCCGACTGCGTAACTACATTCAGGAGTTTCCCTACACCACACCAAACGGTTGTGTATATGATTCCGGTGACTTGCCGATGATGCTGAAAAAAGCCAAGGCACTGGTAGGCTGGGATGAGTGGAAAAAGAAGCAAGAGGAGGCCCGTAAGGAAGGCCGCTACATCGGTATTGGAATTGGTACTACCCTGGATTCCGGCACGAATAACTTCGGCCAGTCGCAGATCATCAACCCCTTCCTGCCATTTACCGGTCAGTCCCAGGCATCCACCGCCAAACTGGATCTGGATGGCACCGTCAGTATTGCGGTTGGTTCATTTCCCCAGGGGCAGGGGCACGAAACCACATCTGCCCAGGTTGCCGCTGAAGTACTTGGAATTGACACTGATTTCATCAATGTTAAAACCGGCTTCGATACGGCGCGGAATAGCCATACCGGCACAGGTGGTACCTATGCCAGCCAGTTTGCCGTTACCGGTTTGTCAGCCGTGCATGGGGCAGCAGTGAAACTCAGAGATGAAATGAAGAAGCTGGCTGCTTTTTCTCTGGAAGCAAATGAAGACGATTTGGAGTTTGGTGTCGGTGAGATGGGACCTGAGGTGCGTGTAAAAGGCAGCCCGGACAAAAATATTAATTTCTGGGCACTGTCCAATCTTGCCAACTACAATACTGCTTCTGTCCCGGAAGAACTGCGTGACCTTCATCTGAACGTCCGTCATGTTTATGTCGCGCCCTTCCAGACTGTCGATAAAGAAAAGAAATACGGTAACCTGACCCTGACTTACGCTATGCAATTGCATATTGCTGTAATCGAACTGAATAGAGAGACTGCACAAACCAAAATACTTGATTACGGGATTATTGATGATTGCGGTACGGTGATTAACCATATGATTGTTGAGGGTCAATCTCATGGCGGTGCCGGTCACGGTATCGCGGCCTCCTTACTGGAGACGATGCCCCATGATAAAGATGGCAATGTTATTTGCGGATCGTTTACTGATTATGCGCCAATAACAATTAACAATATGCCGGATCTGAAATATGAAAATATGGAGTCACCCTCCCCCTTCAGTTATAACGGTGCAAAAGGCATGGGCGAAGGTGGTGGTGCACCATTGCTTTCTATCAGTGCTGCTATGCAGGACGCTCTTTATGGAGATGGCATAATCATACAAAACTCACATCATTCGCCGATGTTCCTGTATGAAGTACTGAAGAACTACGAAGGTAACCCCGTCTCGCTGGAAAGTCGTTAACAATACAGGGGAAGGCTGTCTTTTACAGCCTTCCTCTTATCAGCTCCTGTATTTCCTGCTCACTCTTCTGCACATATCCTGAAACCATCGCATGGAAGGATTCACTACCCCATGCATCATCAAGGGTATAAGAATTGACCCGGTCAATTACAGCTTCTAACCACGCGCCAACTTCAGGCTTTTCGTCCCATAAGACCCCCAACCCAATATTCTTTATGCGCATCATATAAGGCGCTGCAGTCGCATCGGCCAGACTGAAGCCACTGCCACATAACCAGCGGTTACTGCCTTTTATTTCTGCGAGCAAAGCTACAACTTTACTTAAGGTTGTCACCGCCTGAGAAGCTGCTGCAGCTTTCAATCCTTCATCGTGAGTGCTTTGCTGGCGTTGGCGTCGCATCGGATCGACGATCTGTTTGAAATGTTCCTGCATTTGCTCAGGAGATTTCAAACTGTTCATCTGATGTCGCAAAACAATCGCATAACTGAGAATTCCAACACTTGGATGTACTTCTTCATCAAATGCCTTTAATAAAAGACGCATCAGGGCTCTTTGATAAGGCTCTGCGGGTTTCAGTGGTGGTTCGGGATAAACATCATCAAGGTATTCTATAACCACGGTTGATTCACGAATTACCCTTTCATTGTGAACCAGGGTTGGTACTACGGCTTTTGGGTTAAGCTTCAGATAGTCTGGATTAAATTGTTCGCCTTTTCTCAGATTAATGTTGTTTTGCTGCCAGTCCAATTTTTTCTCGCTCATAACAAAGCGAACTTTCTGGGAGCAGGTTGATTCAACGCTGTGATATAAAGTTAATGGCATAAAATTAAAAGCTAAAAAGAAATGGATTTTGCCACAGAGAGCACAGAGAACACAGAGCAAAAAATCGGAAATAGTTTAATCAGCCAGCTTTTGCTCACCCGCCGGAGTAAATAATCTCACCCCTCTGTGACCTCTGTGCTCTCTGTGACAATCATATTTGTTTTCTGCATTGCTTCAACAGATACAGATAAGTCATAATGCGCCTCTTTTTTAACGGCGTACTCAAATGTGGTTTAAAAATCTTCGTGTTTATCGTTTAACACAAAAAATCGACCTTTCCACCGAAACGCTGGAAAATGCCCTGCAAAAACAATCTTTTCAGCCCTGTAGCAGCCTGGATTTCTCCAGATATGGCTGGGTTCCACCACTGGGAAAGCATAGCGAGCTGTTGACTCATAGTTGTAACGGTCAAATTATGATCTGTGCACGAAAACAGGAAAAAATTATTCCACCTGCAGCCATAAACGAAATCGTAGAAGAAAAGGCCCTGGAGCTTGAATCTGAGCATGCCCGCGCTATATTTCGTAAGGAACGTTTAAGCCTTAAAGATGATGCCATTCACAGCATATTGCCACGTGCTTTAACCCGTTCAAGCCTGACATTTGCCTATTTCAACCCAAAGCAAAAACTATTGGTTATCGATGCTGCCAGCCCGAACAAGGCAGAAGAGTTTCTTGAGCATTTAAGGGCAAGCCTCGGAGTATTACCGGTGCTTCCCTTCTCCTGTCTTGGTGATGTGTCTGAAATAATGACTCGCTGGATTCAAAAGAACACTGCAAAGGGATTCGAACTCGATGACGAATGTGAGTTACGCAATCCACGTGAAAGCAAGAATATAATACGTTGTAAAAACCAGGAACTGGAAAGTGATGAGGTAATTAGTCATATCAAGGCTGGTAAGCGAGTGATTCAATTAGGACTTAACTGGAAAGATGCTATTCGTTTTTTGTTAACTGAAGATTTTGTCGTAAAGCGAGTTAAATTTGAGGATATAGTGCAACAGCAAGCTCAGGGTGATGCCGAAGACCATGCTACGCAATTTGATCAGGACTTTGCAATAATGTCATTACAGGTAAATCAGTTTCTGGAAGATTTGTCTGAAGCATTTGGTGGCGTGGAAGCTCACTAGCGTATAGGGTCTGTTTATGAAAATTGAAAAAGACCGCGTTGTCCAATTCCACTATCAACTAAAAGATCAGGACATGCAGTTGATTGAAGATTCGCGTAACGGCGATCCGATGGCTTATCTTCATGGGCACAACAATATTTTCCCGAAAATGGAAGCTGAGTTACTGGGAAAAGATACTGGTGCAACATTAACTGTTAGTCTGGAACCTGAAGATGCCTATGGCCTCAGGCAAGAAGACTCGATTCAGCGAGTTTCAAGAAAACACATAGCTACTAAAGGCAAATTGACGGCTGGAATGGTTATTAATGTTAATACAGACAAAGGTCATAGACAGGTTGTTGTCCGCAAAGTCGGGAAGTTTGTTGTTGATGTAGACACAAATCATCCCATGGCAGGTAAAGCCTTAACCTTTGAGATAGAAGTTATCGATGTTCGCGAGGCCACTAAGGAGGAAATAACTCACGGACACGCCCATGGTGCTGGTGGACATCATCATTAAGATAACTACAATTTAATACAAGTAACGAATTTATTAGACCTGAGCAGAAGTAATGCCTATTCTTCCTATATGAAAAAAGAAGCACCGCCGGCAGAAAAAGAACCCGAATCATATTTGTCGAAAAGTCTTGGACATACTTTGACAAGATTTATATTTGCCGGGTTTGTAGCATTCTTTATCACATTTGCCCTGCTCTTTTTTATGCGTTATTTAATACTGGGATACGACAAGTTCACCAGTGAAGAAATTACCCGATACCTGTCGATAAAAACGATAATTACATCCAGCAATAACATTGATCTCCCACCTATAGAGCGACCCATTAAACTCAGCATTCGCCCTGATATGAGCGATCCTGATTTACAGCACACTTTGGAGGCATCCCCAGCTCAACAAGAAATTCAAATTTCCATCGACGAAAACATAAGTCAGGAGATTGAAGACAATATCGAAAAGCCAGAACTGCAGCCCGCGTCACTCAGCATCCAGGAAAAACTGAAGCTGATGAAACAGGAAATACTTTCGGAAGATGACTGAACGTGTATTGGAAATTAATACGGACATTATTGAGCTTTACAAAGTACTAAAGCTGGAAGGTTTGTGTAGTAGTGGCGGCGAAGCAAAACTTGTCATTGCAGACGGTAAAGTTAAAGTTAATGGCGAGATTGAAACCCGTAAAAGGAAAAAAATCTTAAATGGAGACTTGATTGAATTTTCTGACGAGCAAATATTAATCCGTCGGAAAGACCAAACCGTGTGAATAAATACCCTTAGACAAAGACTACTGGGTTTTAGATACCCATATTTTTTATTCTTCCCTGTCTTAATCTCCGTATTCAAAATACTCGCTTGTGTGGAAGGGAATTACATATTCACATAGATTAACTCGACGTCTTCGTAACAATCGCCTATAGTGCGCTCCTTTTTGCCCGACGCCTTTATACTTACTCAGGATCAATCCAGTGATTTCAACAGCAAATATCACCATGCAGTTTGGTGCCAAGCCTCTATTTGAGAATATTTCAGTCAAATTTGGTGAAGGCAACCGTTACGGACTTATAGGAGCCAATGGTTGCGGAAAGTCTACATTCATGAATATCCTTGATGGCAGTCTCATACCGTCTTCCGGCAATATCTCAATCGGCCCTAACGAACGCCTGGGCAAGTTAAATCAGGACCAGTTTGCTTTTGAAGAATTTAGCGTGATCGATACGGTAATTATGGGGCACACAGAATTATGGGCGATAAAGCAAGAGCGTGATCGTATATACAGCCTTGAGGAAATGACTGAAGAGGATGGCATGAAAGTCGCTGAACTGGAAAACGAGTTCGGCGAGATGGATGGCTATAGCGCAGAAAGCCGCGCAGGAGACTTGTTAATGAGTGCTGGTATAGCAGAGCACTTGCATGAAGGACTGATGAGCGAAGTCGCACCCGGCTTGAAATTGAGAGTTTTACTGGCCCAGGCACTTTTCTCTAATCCTGACATTCTGTTACTTGATGAACCTACCA
>JABHFC010000391.1 GCA_018676275.1 Gammaproteobacteria bacterium
GTAGAGGAGCAGTTTTATCTTATTTGGCCAATGGTATTACTGGTCTTTTACTGGTTCGGTCGGTCGCTCACATGGACTAATCATAATGGACTAAAGTTAATGTTTCCTGGACTAATATTGACGTTTATCGTTAGTTTTGTTCTTTCTCTTTATTGGTCAATACATATGCCTCAAGCAGCATTTTATTTGATGCCGTCGCGCATCTGGCAGTTCTCGCTTGGAGCCATTGTCTGTTTTATCTTTCGGAGTGATTTATTCGATGAAAAAAGGAAAAAACAGTTTTGTAGTAAAAAACTTACTTTTATCACTCTTGGCACAGGGATGATCTTGATCATTGGTAGTGCGATTGTTCTTAACCCTAACCTTGCCTATCCTGGGCTCTGGATTTTTCTACCTTCAATTGGTGCTGCATTAGTTATTGTATCCGATCATACTTTAGCCAGGAACCAAAATAGTCCACTTGCTCATCCGGTTTTGGTTTGGTTTGGTGATCGATCTTATTCTCTATATCTGTGGCATTGGCCTATTTTCATTTTAGGCTTTTCAATGGGTTTTAAGAATCAAACTGTTCCGATCATTAGCATGGTGCTGCTTTCTATCTTGATCTCGATATTGAGTTTTCGAATGATCGAACTTCCATTCTGGAAAGGGCGGTGGAGTCATGCCAAACCATTACGTATTATTTTGCCAAGTTTACTCATCATGGCTATTGCGATTCTTTTAATGGATCACGGGTTACGTCAACTTCCGCAAGCAGACTCATTCGGTGACATCAGCAACAATCCGAGAACGGATATACCGATAATTTATCGTATGTCGTGCGATGACTGGTATGAGAACGCCCGCGTAGAGCCTTGTGTATTCGGGGCGGAAACAGCCAGTAAAACAGTCGTTTTACTTGGTGACAGTGTCGGGGCGCAATGGTTTTCAATAATTCCGGAAATTTTCCCGGAGCCCCATTGGCGCACTATAGTGTTAACGAAATCTAGCTGTCCGATGGTTGATGAAGACTGGTATTACCCACGTCTTGGTAAAGTTTATCAAGTGTGCACAACCTGGCGTAACGCAGTCCTGGATTATTTGGACACAATCAAGCCAGACGTGCTTTTCATTGGCAGTGCTTCAACCTACAATTTCACTGAAACTCAGTGGATAGAGGGTAGTTCCAGAGTATTTAAACGAGTAAGTAAAGCAGCAACAAGCGTGTACGTTATTCCAGGAACACCAAGTCTTGGATTTGATGGTCCCGGTTGTGTATCTCGAAACATCTCGCCAGAGGGCGTCTTTTATCGCATGAAATGCATAGCTAAAGAGGGAATGAAAGATGTTGAACCGGTAACAAAGTTTCTTGAAAAATCTGCTAATAGCATCGCCAACGTATACATACTGAATTTGAATGATTTGGTATGCCCTCTCGGGGAATGTGGTGCTATCAGCGAAGAAGGTGATCTGGTTTTTCGTGATAGTCAGCATCTGATGGACTCTTTTGTTAGAGCAAAAAAATCGATTATTCATGAGCGACTGAAACTATTGAATAAGGATTAATTATTGTTTGATCGGATAAGTTGTTTAGAAAAAATTATTACCGCTACAAAACTTCATGAAAGCTTATGCCGAGAAATTAATTGTCATTTCCGCCCCAGACTAAATATTTATTTTTGATTGTTGAAATAAATTGAAACAGCATTCGCTGTTTCAATTTACAAAGGTGTTGATGATATTTAATTTTTCAATGATAGAGATATGGCTGCGCCCAATTCTGCGGGTGATCTAACAGTTTTTACTCCTGCGGACTCCAGTGCTTCAAATTTGTCATCTGCGGTACCTTTCCCTCCAGAGATTATAGCTCCGGCATGGCCCATTCGTTTACCAGGAGGGGCTGTTACACCGGCAATGTAACCGACCACCGGTTTGCTTACATTTGACCTGATAAAATCAGCAGCTTCTTCTTCCGCGGTACCACCAATCTCACCTACCATAATAATGCCTTTGGTGTCAGGATCTGCTTCAAACAGCTCCAGGCAATTAATAAAGTTCATTCCATGGATAGGATCTCCACCAATGCCTACACAGGTGGTTTGACCAAGTTTTGCCAGTGTTGTTTGATGTACAGCTTCGTAAGTTAATGTGCCTGAGCGAGAGACAATTCCAATGCTGCCTGGCATGTGGATACTACCGGGCATGATGCCAATCTTGCATTGTCCGGGGGTGATAATACCGGGACAATTCGGTCCAATGAGACGCGTACCCGGGTATTGATCCAGGTTCGCCCTGACCTTAACCATATCAATTACCGGAATGCCTTCGGTAATGCATACAATCAGTTTTATTCCAGCTGCGGCAGCTTCCGTCACCGCTTCTGCGGCAAAGGCAGCGGGTACCATGATCATGGTGGCGTCTGCCCCGGTTTGATTGACTGCATCTGCAACAGTGTTAAAAACAGGTCGATCGAGATGCAAGTCACCGGCTTTTCCCGGTGTGACTCCGCCGACTACCTGGGTGCCATATTCAATGGCTTGTTCCGCATGAAATGTACCCTGGCGTCCGGTGAAGCCCTGCACAATAAGTTTGGTATTTTTATCAACGAGGATGGACATTAGCTTGCACCTCCTTTGGCTGCTGCAACGACCTTGGTTGCAGCGTCGCTTAGATCATCAGCTGAAATAATTTCCAGGCCACTCTCATTAAGCATAAGCTTACCTTCCGCCACATTTGTTCCTTCCAGACGGGCAACTACCGGGACTTTAACTCCAACTTCCTTGACCGCCGCAATAATACCTTCGGCAATAAGATCACAACGTACGATACCACCGAAGATGTTTACCAGAATGGCCTCCACCTTGGTGTCTGAGACAATTAACTTAAATGCTTCAGCCACTCTTTCCTTGGTCGCACCTCCACCTACATCAAGAAAGTTGGCAGGGTCGCCACCGTGTAATTTGATAACATCCATCGTCGCCATTGCAAGACCTGCACCATTCACCATGCAGGCTATGTTGCCATCCAGCGAAATATAATTGAGGTCAAATTTTCTGGCCGTATTTTCCTTTTCATCTTCCTGTGCTGCATCACGCCATTCCTCAAGATTCGCCTGTCTGTACAAAGCGTTATCGTCAACGGAGACTTTTGCATCCAGAGCTTCAAGATCTCCGGATTTAGTTATTATTAAAGGATTGATTTCTACAAGGCTTAAATCCTTTTCTATAAAGAGTTGATAAATACCTTTTAGGATAGCGGCCAATTGTTTTTGTTGCTTACTGTCAAATTCCAGCTGAAAACCAAGTTGTCGACATTGATAGCTTTGTAAGCCCATAACCGGATCAACTGCAAAAGTGAATATTTTTTCAGGTTCAGTTGCAGCAACTTCTTCTATTTCCATTCCGCCAGCCCGTGATGCCATCACCGAGACGCGACGCTGGCTGCGCTCAACCAGCATGCCAAGATAAAGTTCAGATTCAATTTCGGAAATTGTAGAGACCAGTACACAATCTATCGGATTTCCATCGGGACCGGACTGTTTCGTTACCAGACGTGTCCCCAGCAGGCTTTTTACGTATTCTTCAAGTTCGTCTTTACCATTAACCAGTTTGACGCCACCGGCTTTGCCACGACCACCAGCATGTACCTGAGCTTTGACTACCCATCCGTCTCCACCAAGGTCTGCTGCGCATCGAGCGGCTTCATTGACAGAATGAGCGGGTTTTCCCGGGGGAACAGGGATACCGTAATCTTCGAAAAGCAATTTTGCCTGGTATTCGTGGAGGTTCATCTTTTATCCTTTTTTATTAAGCTATTAGTTTGAATATGTAGCAGGGCTACCCGAATAAGTGAATAATATATCGCCAAAACCGCTGAAAGTTTAATTAATTACACTCACTTTGCCTAGCGGTGGTTTAAAATATCGAGATAATGTTACGTATCCTGCTAATTGCCCTTGTATTCGCTGTGTTTATCGCCTTTCTATCCAGAAGGCAATCTGCTGGGAAAACAAATAATAGTGAAAATTCGAAACTAACAGCTACCAGAATTGTGAAATGTGCTTTATGTGATGTGCATGTTGCAGAGGAAGATGCTCTGGAATCAAAAGGGCAGTTTTTCTGTTGTGTTGAGCATAGGCAGAATCTCGATAAAGGGAGTCTACAGTGAGTGCTAAAAGTCTGGACACTTCATATAAAGTTTCATGGGAAGCTTTAACCTATTTTAATTTCTATCGTTTCCTGATTTCTTTTTTATTCGTTTCTTTATTCTGGATAGGTCAGCTTCCTGAGCCTTTGGGGCAGTTCGATCGGCAGCTTTTTGGTATCTCTGCTCATGCATACCTGCTTATTTCAGTAGCTGCACAACTGTTGGTCAGAATTAGATTTCCCGCTTACCATGTTCAGGTTGCAACCAATGTTTTCGCCGACATCATTCTTGTCACGTTTATGATGTACGCGAGTGCTGGATTGGGTAGTGGTTTCGGTATGTTATTGGTTATAGGAGTAGTTGGAGGTAGCCTTCTTAGTTCGGGGCGGATAGGAATTTTGTATGCGTCGGTTGCTGCTATTTTCGTACTTGGTCACGAGGTATACATGCAATTACATCAATTTGGTGTAATGCCGAATTATACTCATGCAGGGTTTCTGGGAATCACCTTTTTTGTTACCTCGGTAATTAGTCGTCGACTTGCGAGTAAGGTAGAAGAATCTGAAGCTCTTGCAGAGAAACGCGGTCGGGACCTTCAGGATTTGGCACAGCTGAACGAAAACATTGTGCAGCGTTTACAATCAGGGGTCATCGTGCTTGATGATATTTTGCATATAAAGATTCTAAACGAGTCTGCAAAACGACTTATGGGTATTTCAAAAGGGATATATGATAAAAAAGTCACTGAATTTTTGCCGGATTTGGCAGGGCACCTCGAGAGCTGGGTGGAAAAAAGCTATAGCCAGCCAATAACAATTAGTATGGGAGAAGCGAACGTTGAAGTTTTAATGTCATTTAGTCGGCTTGGCTCAGGTGATAATTTCAACATACTGGTTTTTTTAGAAGAAGTATCACCATTGCGTCAAAGAGCCCAGCAAATGAAACTTGCTTCCTTAGGTAGATTGACAGCAAGTATTGCACATGAAATACGTAACCCTTTAGGGGCGATAAGTCACGCAGGTCAGTTATTATCTGAATCGGAGTCACTTGGAAAAGAAGATAACAGGCTGACAAAGATAATAGAAGAGCATTCAAAACGAGTAAATAATATAATCGAAAATGTTATGCGTATCAGTCGCCGAGAACCTTCCGTTCCGACTGAAATTGAGTTAACAAGCTGGTTACTTGAGTTCCTGGGTGAATTTTGTTCCAGCCACGAATTAGACAGTGATGCAATAGAATTGAATATACCTGACAAGGGAGTACTGGCAAGAATGGATCCGGGACAATTAAATCAGGTACTTTGGAATTTATGTGAAAATGGCATGAGATATAGTAAAGGTAAGCCGGTTCTGGTGTTGGATTGTGCCGTCAGAGAAGATTCCGGTAGACCGTACGTAGATGTCTCTGATAACGGCACAGGAATATCTCCTGATATTGAAGATCATCTATTCGAACCTTTTTTTACAACAAGTTCGAAAGGAGCAGGTCTTGGTTTATATATCGCGAGAGAACTATGTGAAGCAAACCAGGCAACTCTAAATTTACAGAAAAATAGTGATGATGGCTGTACCTTTCGTATCAATTTTTCGCATCCTGAAAAACAACATATTCTGGTCTAAAAATCATGCACTCAGTATTAATCATAGATGACGAACCGGATATTCTGGAACTGCTGGATATAACTCTGAGTCGCATGGAACTGGAGGTTCAATCTGCCAGCGATATGAAAAGCGCACTAAGCTTGCTGGACAAACGCAAATTCGATTTGTGTTTAACTGATATGCGTTTGCCGGATGGAGACGGGCTTGAAATTATTACTTATGCACAGAAAAAACATTCGCAATTACCAATTGCAGTGATCACAGCGCATGGCAGTATGGAGACAGCAATCCAGGCTTTAAAGCTCGGCGCATTTGATTTTCTTAGTAAACCAGTTGACATCAATCTTTTACGTACACTGGTGACGAATGCATTGCAATTGTCTGACGAAAGAACACCGCATTCCAGTCAGAAAATGATTGGTGAAAGCTCTGGTATTGGAATTCTCCGAGAGAAAATTCAAAGGCTTTCCAGGAGCCTGGCGCCAGTTTATATAAGCGGCGAATCCGGGACCGGAAAAGAACTGGCCGCCAGGATGATTCACGAGCAGGGTCCCAGATCTGAAAAACCTTTTATACCTGTAAATTGCGGGGCTATCCCTCATGATCTAATGGAGAGTGAATTTTTTGGTCATAAAAAAGGTAGCTTTACTGGCGCTATATTAGATAAACAGGGGTTTTTTCAGGCGGCAGATGGTGGTACGTTATTTTTGGATGAGGTGGCGGAGTTACCATCACATATGCAGGTGAAGTTACTGCGTGTAATACAGGAGAAGCAAGTTCGTTCGATTGGCGAGCAAAAAGAGAGTCCTGTCAATGTCAGAGTACTAAGTGCAACGCATAAAGATTTATATGTGTTAGTGAAAGAAGGGAAGTTTCGGGAGGATCTGTTTTACAGGATTAATGTCATAGAATTAAATGTACCACCCTTAAGGGATAGAGGGGAGGATATTCCAATTCTGGCTGAGAATATACTATCTAAAATCGCTGATGAAAATAGTTTAAAACAAACAACCTTAAGTGCAGAAGCGCTTCAAGCTTTACAAAATTATAGTTATCCGGGAAATATAAGAGAACTGGAAAACATTCTCGAGCGGGCATCAACCTTATGCGAAGGATTAAAAATTGGTGAGTCTGATCTGGGGATAACGCTAGAGGAAAGCAAACTCGAGGGAAATAAATCTGATGATGTTTCACTTGATTCCTATCTTGGTGATATCGAAAAGAGCAAAATTATTCATGCACTTGAACAGACCCGCTGGAACAAAACCAAGGCTGCCAAGCTCTTAGGTATTAGTTTCAGGGCCTTGCGATACCGTTTAGAAAAACTGGGCCTGGACTGAGAGAAAAGCAGGCCTTGCCAGGAAAACTGACAATTTACGTCAGTTTTTGACAAAACTTGTTAAAAAGGAATAATTGAAGTTTATAAGGAAGAAGAGATTAAAACACCCTAAATCTTTGATAAATAAGGATATTTAATTATATTTCTCAATGGGGATTTATGGCATGTAACGTGCTTGTATATCAGCAGAATCTTTAGAAAAAGATGTATATAGATTCAGTTTTGCAAAACTAGTTTAAATTTATTTGGAGACACAATATGAAAATGATACAAAAAGGTTTTACATTGATCGAACTGATGATTGTGGTTGCAATCATTGGTATTCTGGCGGCAGTTGCTATTCCGTCTTATCAGGACTATATCGCCCGTGCGCAAGTCTCTGAAGCCATGACTCTGGGTGGTGGTATGAAAACATCCCTGGCCGAGTGGTATTCAGATCAGGGTGCTTTCCCTACAGGACCAGGTTCTGTTAATGGCACAACAGCAGGTCAGTACGTCTCAGCTATCACCTTTGGTGTTATCGCTGGGGGAACGCTTGAAGTTCGAGTCCAATTTGCAGGCACCGGCGTATCAGGCGGCATACAAAACAGTACTTTTGTTGTTGATACCATTAATGGTGGAAACAACTGGAATTGTGGTACTAATATCGCTGTTCCTGCTAATAATACCGTTTTGGCTAGATACTTACCTGGTGCATGTAAGTAATCTTAACCGTAAAATTTCTCTGAAATTTGGAAAGGCCACCTAAGGGTGGCCTTTTTTATTACATGTTAAAGATTGAAAAATCAATTCAAACCGAATACTTACTACTATCAATAATATTATTGATAGTGGGAGTCGTTTATTATCCAGGGCTGGAAAGCCGCTTTATCCTTGATGATCACTATAACCTAAGTGGCCTTGCGGCAGTTAAGACGGAGGGATATATAAATTTTGTGTTTAGTGGATTCGCTGGACCTTCAGGCCGTCCACTGTCACTGATTACTTTCGCGATACAGCACAACGCGTGGCCCAATAATCCGTTCCAATTCAAATTGTTCAATCTGGGTATTCACCTTTTTAATGGGATACTTGTTTTCATATTGTCCAAAATGTTAATCAGTCAACTTACTTATAATAAAAATGAAAAAATAGTATTCAGCTTATTGCTAACGTTTATATGGTTGATTCACACCATGCAGGTCTCCACAGTTCTTTACGCAGTACAAAGAATGACCTTACTGGCGTCTACTTTTACACTCTTAGGAATAGTTTTATATATCAAGGGAAGAAAATTATTGCAAAGTAACAAGGTCAATGAAGGCTTTGCGTATATGTCATTCGCTGTTGCAGGTGGAACTTGTTTAGCCATTTTGGCAAAAGAAAGTGGTATTTTGCTTCCTCTATATATTCTGGTAATAGAAATAATCTTTTCGCCTGTTCTGTTCAAGCAGAAATCATATCGGATATGGGCCTGGGCATTTTTGATTTTTCCCTTGGTTGCTCTAATGATGTACTTAGCGAGCAGTCTTGGTGATACCTTATCCGGATATCAGACACGTACTTATAGTGTGGATAATAGGTTGTTCAGCCAGCCTATAGTCCTCGTGCAATATTTGACCAATCTAATCATTCCAAATCCAAGTGATTTTGCCTTATTCCATGATGATTTCCCTGTTTCTTCCGGATTATTGTCTCCTCCGAAAACGTTAATTTCAATATTAATAATCACTTGTTTATTAATAACAGGTTTTGTTTATCGTAATAAGTTCACGTTGTTCAGTTTTGCGGTTTTTTGGTTTTTTGCGGGACATTCTTTGGAAGCCAGCCACGTGAATCTGGAGCTTTATTTTGAACACAGGAATTATTTACCTTCAATTGCAACATCTGCGGTAATAGCATCATTAGCAATATATTGCTACCGTAGGTTTAGTCGTTCAGCGTCTATTATATTCATGAGTGGATATTTGGTATTGGTAACACTGATTACTTATGGAGAAGTTATGGTTTGGGCAAACCCAGTGAGGCAAGCGGTAGAATGGGCCAGATCTCACCCTGGGTCTGTCAGGGCACTAGATACTCTGGCTGGGGCGCATCTTTATGTGCGAGAATACGAAAATGCAAGCATAACTTACGAACGTATACTAGAAGTTAATGAACGTGATTTTTACCCATATTTAA
>JABHFC010000392.1 GCA_018676275.1 Gammaproteobacteria bacterium
ATTATCAAGGTCCATTAACACCTGAGAGCAGGTTTTTCGTACTTCACCGGCTGACTGTTCAATAGAAACTGATTTTGCTTTTCCCAGCTCATTGAAAAAAAAGTATTTCAGGGTTTCATCTTTATCTTTAGATTTCGGACTCTCTGTTTCCTCCGCAGTTCTGACTTCATTTTCAAACAGGTTTATGAGACGTCTTTCAAAGCGCAGCTTTATTTCTGTTCGTTTTATTCGTAACTCACGGACTGCCTCATAGCACGCTGTCTCTCCCATTTCTCCATTTTTGTCCTGCGCCATTTTCATCAAATTATCATCAACCTCATTTAACATGCCTGTTAATGAAGTTCGCATGCGTTTTGTCATCAATTGACGACATTCATTCAACAAGATTGTTTGACCTGTTTGTAACATATTTCGATTTCCTGTTTTTTACTCTACAATTTATATATTCAAATTAGCAGCTTGTAGCTTCTTACTGCATGTATATAGTAATAGCCGTTCATGCAGGGTAATGACAAGCCTGATTAGCGGTATTGGGAGATAGTTCACATACAGTAGTGAGCAAATTGAGACCTGGTTCACGTCCAGACCAGTAAAATCAAATTATTTTTTGTCACAAACAGAAACAATGTCTCCGATTGCAGACAGTGTTTTCAGGAACTCCAGACTGCATATATTTAACTTATTGTTATTTATATTGTTTTCGATCTGGCATACACATTGCGATGGATAATTCAGCTCAAATCACCTGGATAAAAAACAATGAGTACCGGCAAAATCGAACTGGACCAAATTAAAAAACAACAACTGGAGTTTCAGGACCTGGTAGATGAATGTAATCGAAACGAATTAGGTCAATGTGCAAAATTGCTGGCTATGTATATAGCGGTATATAAGCAGGAATTTGGAGAGCTACCAATAGAAAATCTATTGAATATGTCTGAGAGCTTATTGGTAGGTCAGGAACTCTCTCAAATCATTCAGGATGGAATTGAAGAAGCTTCCTCTATGTTAAGGATGGTGCACAATGAGCAGCAAAGGCCAAAAGCTACTTTTTATTATAAACCGAGCTGCAGCACTATAAACTAGCTTTTTAGATAGTGAGAATTACCAGCCGCCACCACCACCACCACCTCCTCCTCCCCCGGAGAATCCGCCACCACCTCCTCCTGAACTGGAACCGGGTGCTGTTGATGATGAGGCAATTGCGTTAGTAAATGAAGAACCTAATGATGATGAAAAATCACCAATGTGATAATTATCCCAATGTGATCCGTGGTACCAGCCTGGATGATAATTTGCACCACCTGAAGCCTGTGCCTTAACAAGAACATCGGCAAACTGTTCTCCCCATTTTTGTTCTATACCCATGGCCAGAGCAAAAGGCAAATATTTCTCAAACAACTCAGGGCATCGACCTTTAGGGTGCTTGTAATCCAGCTCATGCCTCTCTGCAATATCAATATAGCGTCTGAAACCTTCAACTTTGTCCAGTAATTTTCGACCAACCAGGGTCGGGGCTTTCATTAGTTCGTAGAATATCCAGTTAACAACAATGGCCACCAGTAATATTATTACGACACTTAGCGATGAAGCTTTTGCCAACATTGTTAAGCCCATTACTTCACCGCCGACAAAAGGTATGGCAAAGGCTGTAGCAAAAACCGCCGCCATAACGCTTCCTGCACTATGAGCACTACGCCATAAGCTAAATGCGTTTGAAAGAAGAAACAAAACGCCTGTTGACCAGCCAGTGAGCCAAACTATCATGAACATACTTGCCGCAATATCAAGATGAGTTGGTTGGCTAAACAAGGTTGCGAGTAGGATGCAAATTGTAATTCCAAGGCCGAGGAAGGTTAGCGTCCGATTAGTGAGAAAATATTCTTTTTCATAATTTAATTTTAGCGACTCTTTATGAACATCCATTGCATCGCTAATTCGTTCATGATTACTTTGTTCAAGGACTATAGTTCTGCCTGAGCGAAACAACCTGGTTGCCAGGCGCTTTTCACCAGCAGCCATATCAACCACATCACCGGTTTTTTTCAGCGTATATTCATTATCCGATTCGCTAATAGTTAAATAACCTTTAACCGCCAGATTAATTATTGCTGCTGCAAAACAGGTTTTGTCGTATCCCATTTTTTCGATAAAACGAATAGATGCAGGCGAATAGCCTTCCGGTGGTTCGTATTCTGCAACGACAACTCCTTTTTCAGGATCTTTACCAAACTTCACCCATGCCAGTGAATAGTATCCCAGCAGAAACAACAGGCCTAAGCAGGCTATCAATATATGCCTGTTGTCCTTCAACACATAAGTGAAGCGTTCGGACCTGCTTGGTTCCGCTATAATGCCCTTGGGCCAGCCTACAACAATTGTTAAGCCTTCCCTCTTCTGCAGCGGGCGTGCAGCTTTTATACGAATAGCATCACTATTTGATCGTTCTGAGGTAAATCGTTGTTCCTTACTGCCTGCTTTCCCCGTATATGCCTCGGCAGTGATGTCATAAAAAGAGATGCCTGCTGGTAAATGGACATCTGCACTTGCTCTATCTATAGGAAAATTCCAGCCATTGCCGGTAACGTTCCAGTAGAGTTCATCGTGTTTTTCAAAGAAACCTAGTTGACGGTTGGTCAGGTAAACAAGACTGTAAGTATATTCACCTGCTTGTAATAGTCTGTCCTTGTTACCAAAATATATTCGAGTGCCATTTGATTGAGCCTTTGTATGATAAGCCTCTGGATATCCATCGCGACTCACTGAATTGATTGTAAAACCTACTTTATAGCGATTACCCAGCCTGTCCTTGTAAGTAGTCGGGAAATCACGATAGATGCCACGTTTAATATTTTTACCTTCTGCTCTAACAGTGATCGTTTCCGTCACCTTCATACTGCCATCTTTTAGAACATTGATGTCGCTGTGAAAGGAAAGAATCCGTTCATCCGCCTGAACCCCGGGAGATAAAACAAGAATGCAGTAAATTGTAAGAAATATGCGTTTCATTGTGACATTTTCATTATCCAGGCTAGTCCTCTGACATCTCGAAAAACTCAGCTTGCTGGAATTTGAACAAATTTGCTATGAACATATCCGGAAACGATTCGATACGGACGTTCAGATTCCTGACACAACCATTATAATAACGTCTTGCGTACTGTATATGTTTCTCCACTTCAGTCAGGTTAAGCTGAAGATCGAGAAAGGACTGGTTGGCTTTCAGATCAGGATAGGCTTCAGCCAATGCAATTAAGCGTTGAAGATTATTACCAAGTTGAGTTTCCAGGCTACCTCTTTCAGACACTGCTGAAACCTTTTCGCCCGTATTTCGCATTTCGGTAACAGCTTCAAGAGTGGCCGACTCATAGGAGGCATATTGTTTAACTGCTTCTACCAGTTTTGGGATAAGATCATAACGACGTCTGAGCTGAACATCGATATCACTCCATGCTGTCAAAACGCGATTTTTATCCCGCACCAGAAGGTTAAAAATAACAATTGCCCATACGACAAAAATAACTATCAGGTATAGAAGTATTTCCAAGTCTCACGCCTCATTCTATTGTTGTATAATCCAGTTCCAGTGCACTATATATTGAGTATTGAAAAATATCCAAACTACATCTCATAAAGCTAAATAGACAACCTTTCATAAAATATAATGAATAAAGAAAATAAGTATCGCGAACTCTTTGCGGATTTACCTGAAGCTGTATATGAACCGCTTCAGTTTACCGGCTACCCTGAAGAAGAAATGTTACAACGAGCCAGAGACTGGTATGAGGAATGTGAACGTAGACGTACTACCCGGCATTTTTCAACAAAGCCTGTAGCGAAAGAGTTGATTGAACTGGCAATAGCAACCGCCAATACGGCCCCTTCCGGTGCACATTTACAACCCTGGAAGTTTGTCGCCATTGATAGTCCTGCATTAAAGCAAACTATACGCGACGTCACCGAAGAAGAAGAATACAAGACTTATACTGAGCGCATGACCGATGAATGGCGTCAGGATCTGGCAAAACTCGGGACAGACTGGGTTAAAACGCATATTACTGACGCACCCTGGGTAGTAGTGTTATTTAAGGAACGTTATTCCCTGAAAGAAGATGGCAAGAAAAAGAAACACTATTATGTAGATGAAAGCGTAGGGATTTGTGCAGGCTTATTCATTTCCGCCATTCATCACATGGGCTTGAGCACACTCACGCATACGCCCAACCCAATGGGCTTTCTTAATGAATTACTAAAGCGTCCGCCTAATGAATCAGCCGTATTGTTATTCCCTGTTGGCTATCCATCAGATACTGCACAGGTACCAAAAATAGCAAGAAAACCACTGGAAGATATTGTGCAGTGGAATGACGGCTAAAATTAGCTCGACTTTAGTGCTCGATAGTTATTTTTTATTCGGGCCGGGTTTTTCATAAGCCTGCTTTGTTCCATAGTAAGAACTCAAACCCTGGATTCCACCGCTCAATATTTGAACGTTATTAAAGCCAATATGACGAAGTGATATCCCTGCTGCGGTCGCCCTTCCACCCGATTTACATATAATCACAACCGGTTTATTCGTAGGAATCTTCTTTAAATTCATTGGGTCAAATAGCTGATCCATCGGAATGCGAATACTATTTTTCAGTGCCAAAGACACCACTCCAGTTTCCCCCGGCGTTCTTATATCTATAGCCAAATAGTCTTGACCTTCTTTAATATTATTCGTAAAGGTTTTTGCATCAATAAACTGGAATACCTCAGCCACATCTGCACCACTTGCCTCGGAAAAAAACTTTGCATAACTTTCTGCCATTTCCGTATCGTAAGACCATGTCACAGAACTGATACTCATACATAGCCCGCTTATCACTACCAGAAGTTTATTTTTCATGTTTTTATCTCTTATTTTGATTCAAAGAATTGAATAATCATTATTATTTTACCAATTCAGATTGATAATTCCTTTCTACATTTTTTGATACTTTCGCCCAGTTTGAATTTCGCACACGCTCTTGATGCAACTCAAATGAACGACTATCGGAAAATTCCTCGTACACATTAAAACGATTTATATTTTTCTCATCTTCAGATACTTCAAATACCAGACAACCTTCCTCTTGCAGGGTTAAATAGATGTGGTTTCGTAGTTCTTCCCTTACAGCAGGGAGATCTGCATCGGGAACCAGTATAAATCCCTTCAAGATCACTTTAGACAAAACATGCCCCTTATAATCGTATTACGCTGCGATATCTAGTGCAAGATAAGAGCGTCCGCGCTCGTAAACAGCATGTCAGGCACGCTTTTCAACACGCCAGGGTGGATTCAGACGGTTTTCACCTGCCCAGTAAAGCTTTATTTTATTACCTGATGGATCATGTAACACTGCCTCTCTCCATAGATAACCTTGATCAGTCGGATCTTGTTCAAATACAAAACCTTTGGTCTTTAACTTTTCAACCCACTCATCTAATTGCTCATGCTCAAAGTATATTACCGTGCCACATGCGGAATTAGTGTTTTCCAGAGAAAGTGAAAAAGATGAATCACCTTCTGGACATTCAAAACGAGCGTAATGAGGTGTATCCACGATTTGAGTAAATCCGAGATTACGATAAAACTCGGTTGATTTATCCATATCATTAACCGGTAATGTAACTTGATTTAAATTCACCTTAGTTTACCCACACGCCATTAGTTACCACGCAATCTATAGCATCTAGACACATATGAATAGACAAACCAATACCTATGTAACGGGTCCTGGGTAAAAAACAAAGCGCAATATATAACAGCACAAGCCAAGGGTGATGTAACGGGTGGAATCCAATGCTACAGCGGTCAGGATCATATATAGGGTTGGCAATCAGGTGATCGAGATCCACTAGCATTGTCGCAACCATTGCAAGATAAGCGTGCTTCCAGCGCTTATGAAAGAAGACTCCCGTCACTATGCCAGGAACCAGAAAATGTAATGCTATGTGAAACATATGGACGTGACTCCAGCTCCCGCGGACCTAATGTTTACGCTCACTTGCCATTGCGTTTTTGCGATAGGCAATGTGGAACGCCTTGTTATACGTTTCACCAGTACTCTTGTTTATTTAGTGCCCCGACGCATTTCGTAAGCCCAACTTCTGTAGCAATAGCTTCATTTTTCAGTGTCTGAGCGAGCCAACCGTCCGGGTAAGTTAACTTTTGGGGAGCTTTTACGACATCTTCACTAATTTTCACGAAGCCTATTTTTGAATAGAAGTCGGGATCTCCGTAGGTAAACACCAACTCTACACCATGCGATCGAAGTTCTTGAATACCAAACTTTATCAACTGTTGACCCAGCCCCTTACCCTGCTGCAGGCTCGCAACTGCTACTGGAGAAAGAATAAATGCGATTTTACCGCTTGGAAGTATAAGGCGGCTAAAAAATATACAAGCAGCAATTCTTCCGTCGGAAATGCTGACATAGCCCAATAAGTCATTTGAATCAGTCGTAGCTATCAATTCCCTTACTAGTTGCCCAATAACCTGTCCTTCTTCCTGGCCTTCAGAATCAGAAAACACATCAGTAAACAGTTTGATAACTTTCTTTGAGTGTTCTGGGCTATAGGCTATGAGCTTCATTCATTTACCCTTGTGAAATGTGAAACATGCTTGCTCATAAGGCCCGTTGTTGCTGCTTGTTAAGCTCTTCCATCTAATGTGAATTCAACTATCTTGATTATTCTACTAAACTCGATAACTTCTTGTTCAGAGCCATCCATTTCATAGCCAGATAATCTCGCTACACCTTTTATCGAGTTAGGATGCGCCTTTACATACCTCAACAACACTTTTGTTGCTTCATCTGCGGATAAGATTCTTGCAGTCGCCCTATACTCCGTGTTTTTTAGTGTGACAAAAACTGATTTATTAGCTGAAATATTCTTAAACCACTGAGACCTCTCCCCAAAGCCTGATGCTGAGTATACCTTTCTGTTGTTTTTATCCTGGTCGATAACTTCGATGACGGTTTCTTTCAGGTTTCCTGACTTTGTTCCCCAATGTTTCAAATGGATAAATCTCTCACCCAATAGAAAACCTAGCTTAAAGCGATATAGATATATTGGCGCCCTGAATAATTTGAGTTTTAAGCCTTTAGGAGGTGCTGGCTCGCCTATTTTCCTTAGCATATTAGATCCCGAAACTATTTATGCTTAACGCTTCAATAACCGGCGCAGCTTTACTGCGTTCGGCGCCAAAGACGCGTAGTTGATTGACTTGTTATGTGTGCCGTTTAATATTTACTCTAAGTTCAGTTTCATTTCTATCATTGATTTTCCAAAGCCCACTTTTTCGTAGGCCCTAATAGCCGCCTCATTTTCACTATAAACGTCTAAGTAGCAGTCAGATATGCCTTGGCTTTTACTCCAATGGATAAGTTTCTCAACGATCTTTTTATTTATTCCGCGACCGCGATATTCGGGGACCACATACATAAAGCCAAGATAAGAATGAACGTCGTGCGTCAGTGATTGTTTAGATGCTCTAATTTGAGCATAGCCAGAGCCAACAACTCTACCCTTAACTTCTGCTACAAGGAGGTGCGACTTACTGTTAGTTAGCAAGTCTTTTAAGTCGTAATAGGATGCACCAACCAATTTTATCGTTGAATTATATGGGCGCTCTGCTTCCAGTACTTTCTGCTCAAATTCAAGTAAAACGGACTCATCTCCTAATGATGCTTCTCTTAGATTAATTTCTTCCATTTTACCTAGCACTTGCTTTGGCCTAATTTACACATAACAGTTTATTCTACGGCTATGGCCGTATATATATCAGGTCGG
>JABHFC010000393.1 GCA_018676275.1 Gammaproteobacteria bacterium
AAACGCTGGTGAGTTGTGTTATCAGCGAAACCGTTAATTTCCAGACTACGATCTTTTGATGTCCAGGCATTAGCAACAGGGATACTGCTACATAAAAATATACAATATGCAAATGAGATCAATTTTACTGAATACAATAAAGCCAGTGTTCTATTAATTTGTGTGGTCGTGATCAATAGTTAATACATAAAGCGAGGCAACAAATATGCCAATAAAAAAACGGCTTTTAGAGAAGGTATATGATTGTTTTTAACTCGTTGTTTTGATTAAATTAACTGCCAAAAACATAAATATCGGGCATTTCATCACCCAGTAAACAAGCTAGTTTCCACAAAGTAGAACTCAAAATATTTTGAGAAATATTATTAATGATGAAGAAAATGCAATATTTTCGATTCAATATTCAAAGTGTAGAGTCCGGCGAAAGTGTGTAATTTGGCGTAACAGGCTATATTCGTGAAGATAATTATGGCGATATCAAATAAGCATCGAAGCTGTATTCAAGAAAAATCAGTAACTAAAAGATAATTATCAAAACACTTTGCGCGCATTCCTGAGCAGGGCTCTCTCAACGAAGACTTAGCAAACTCTTTTAGATAATGAATAAATTCTTGTCTCTCTTGTAAACCTTGCTGGAAATGTTCTTCTATCCTAAACGGTAGAATTCGTAATAATAAATAGGTGAGCGATAATTACTTAAGATCAAGTACGTCTTGCATGTTGAACATCCCGTAGTTTTTATCAGCCAACCAGTAAGCTGCACGAACAGCACCACGAGCGAAACTCATACGTGAACTGGCTTTATGGCTAATTTCCACCCGCTCACCTTGCGCAGCGAAAGTTACCGTGTGATCGCCAACAATATCCCCCGCTCGCACACTAGCAAACTCAATCGTCTTATAATCACGGGCATCGATCTGACCTTCACGGCCATAAATGGCAACTTCCTGAAGATTTCGATCTAGAGTCTCAGTGATCACTTTTCCCATACTTAAAGCTGTGCCAGATGGGGCATCGACCTTGTCACGGTGATGAGCTTCATAAATTTCTATATCAGCGTTATCCCCCAATACCTTTGCTGCCATACTTAATAACTTAAAACACAGATTCACACCAGTGCTAAAATTAGAAGCCTGACACACGGGAATATCAGCGGCAGCTGCATTTAACTGTACTTGTTCTTCCTGGGTAAAACCGGTGGTACCAATAACAACGCCCATTCCGATAGATTGACAAATGGCAATATTATCCAAAGTAACAATTGGAACGCTGAAGTCTATCAATACATCAAAATCATTAATGACCTCGTGAATATCACTGGCTATACGCACGCCATTCCTGGCCATGCCTACCAATTCTCCAGCGTCAATGCCAGACAATGAACTCCCTGGGCGCACCAGCGCAGCTCCCAATTCACAATCATCGGCACAGGCCACGGCTTCAATTAACATTTTACCCATGCGGCCTGCGGCACCAGCAATAGCAATACGCACTGTCATTCTTTTCTCAATCTACCTTCGCCATTATTGACCGCTAATAAGTTTATCATCCAAATATCGCTTGCTTGTCATGACAACTCTAGTCCAACAGAATATATTATTAAAACAGCAACAATACTAAAGCTGACAGCATAAACATGAGTCATTAGAACCGAGCAAGATATGAACTCTGTCCGTCACCGCGCCCACATAGGCGACTTACACTACTCGCGACAGCAACAAATCGTGGGAAATAGCTGAAACGTGAATAAATATACCCCTTATTTGGTGGGTGATTGGAAGGCTGTCATCGCAAGTTAAACATTGATGTGGTTCGAAAATATTTGCATGTTCTATATTTTAAGTAACGATGATTAACAGATATTTGAAAAATATTTTACATAGATGCGTTAATATTCTGCCTTCCGTGCCTAATATGCTAAAATTTATAAAATGCTTGGGGTATGCAGAGGTTTGTTTTTTTAGCATCCCCTATTCCCATTAATCTAGGAAAGCCTTTATATGCCGAATATGCGAAACAAAGCCCCCAATTTATACAAACTTGGACAGGACGGTTTGAGATACGACGACGGCTACCCGGATATCGAGGATATTTCACGACATCTTCGTTTTGAATCTGCCACCGGAAGTGTTTGGCAAAACGATCAAAAAGTAATGGTATTTCCAGTATCCATTTACGAATCCCTTCGGATCAAACTGATCGAGTCTCTGGGACTTGATGACGCTCGTAAAATGTACACGTCAGAAGGCTACGAAATGGGTCAAATCGACGCCGTGCGTTCGCAGAAACTTCGTGGTAAAAATTTGCATTCGTTTATCGCTGCAGGCCCTCAATTACTTGCCCTGAAAGGCATCGGGATGGTGGATCCTCTTGCATTTAAGGTAGACATTGAAGGAGGGATCATAAACATAGAGGCTGAGGCTATTGGCAGTGTTGAAGCGGATGCCTTCATCAATAATTACGGTGTAGGTGACGCGCCGGCATGCTGGTTTATTGCCGGACATGCCAGTGGTTTTTTTAGCTGGATCATGGGTAAACCCGTTCTATTTCGAGAAGTGGAATGTCGCGCAATGGGACATTCGCGCTGTCGGTTAATAGGTAAACCGCTTGATGAATATGATAACGTCGAAAAAGATGCCAAATACATTAATCATCCTGACTTTCTACGCCATATCCCGAACAGAACAAAAAGACGGAAACTTCAAAAACCACCTGCCAAATATAATCTTGCATCGACCGACACTGATAATAGTAAACAGACACCTGGCGCTTCGCCTGGATTCAAGGTGGTCATGCAAAAGGTTAAGAAAGTGGCTAAAACTAACGCCACTGTTTTATTCATTGGCCGCACAGGAGTGGGTAAGGAGTTTTTTTCACAAACCCTTCACTCTTTAAGTAACCGTTCTAAAAAAGCGATTATTACAGTTAATTGTGCAGCTATTCCAGATAACCTCCTTGAGTCTGAATTATTTGGTGTGGAGCGTGGAGCGTATACTGGCGCTACTGAATCAAGACCCGGACGATTCGAAAGAGCGAATGGCGGCACCCTGTTTCTGGATGAAATCGCCTCACTTACACTACCCGCACAGGGTAAGTTGTTAAGAATATTGCAGGAAGGTGAAGTCGAACGACTCGGAGGGACAAGTACAATAAAGGTCGACGTACGCGTTATTGCGGCAACAAATGTCGATTTGCGTGACGAAGTTGATAACAGGCGATTTCGGGAAGATCTTTTTTACAGGCTAAATGTTTTTCCAATTCATATTCCACCCTTGCGCAGTCGACTCGAAGATATTCCTCTATTAATGACCGAATTCCTTAAGAAATATTCTTCAAGACATAATAAATCTGCGGCCGGATTCACCGAAGAAGCTGTTGAAGCGCTGCTCAGTTATCCATGGCCAGGTAATATACGGGAACTGGAAAATATGATAGAGCGCTCAGTCATTCTGGTCGAAGACGATGAACTTATTCACACAAATCATTTATTTACCAGTGGCGAACATCTTCCGGAAAATATTTTTTCTGTTGACCGACAAGGGAAATTATCTAGCTCATCATTCCACAATATAAATTGGGACGAACTCGCTCATCGCGCGTTAGAGATAGAAGAGAGTACCCCTTTACTAAATTTTGAAAACGCGTTAATTAAAGTCGCTGTAGACAAATCTGCTGGAAATATTTCATCTGCTGCAGCAACACTAGGAATGACTAGAGGGCAACTAGATTATCGCCTGAAAAAAGATAAATGATAACCCGAATCTATTAACATTAAACACTCTTAAAAGCCGACGCTCTGAAAATATTTGAATAACTGGAAAAGCTGATTGTTGAATCAAAGCGGGTATACGAGGAGAAGTTCGACAAAACTCCGATGCTGGTGGTCCTCAAACAAAAAATTAGCAAATGGATGATGTGTCCGATAGATAGCCTCTCTGTGTGCATAGCGGTGTATCAGTGTACTGCATAGCTAGCTTTCTGGAATAATTGCTAGTCCGATTGATGCCAATTACATATTTATTCACCAGGAGCTTGGCAATAATACTGTTTTCGAATCGTTGAAAAACGCTCCCTACAAATTTCATCACACATCTCTACACAAAACCCTAACCACTATTTTTACCAGAGGTATATCTAATTGAGAACTGTGAAGAAATACTAGACGGGCATTGTTATGTCACAACCATTACCACGAATCAACAGCGATAATAAAGCCACTTAAACCAGCTAGTTACTGCGAGTATCAGCAAGTTAGGAATTAGGGCTGCCTAAGCTATACACTATATAAAGGCTGCGATTCGTACCAGAATTCTGGCTACTTTTAAACGGTGCTTAATAACGCACTTTTTATTAATATCCATCCCACGTGTCAGGAATCACGAGCCCTGTTTCGACGACATATTGGTCCCAGTACTCAATCATTTCGGCAAGTTTATCTGGATTCTCTTTTGACAGATCATTCAGCTCTGCTGGGTCATCTTCAAGGTTATACAACTGCCAGGTATCGGATTTAATGCTGGCAACTCTTGGTTCCAGAACCTCATGGAAGGGTTCATAAATTATTTTCCAGTTGCCTTTACGCACGGCTCGTTTCGAAAACAGCTCCCAACCAATAACATAATTTTCATCATGAACTCTGTCACCATCGCCTTTCAACATGGATAACATAGACTCACCTTTCATGCTCACTACCTCACGTTCTCGAAATGCAGAGCCTGGATGCTCAATCCCAGCAAATTCCAACAAGGTCGGCATTACATCCATTACATGCAGTGTTTCCTTAACTCGCAAGCCTTTCGGCAAAGCCTTCGTGTAGTGAGCAAAGGCCGGTACCTGTACCCCACCCTGGGCGGTAAAGCCTTTATACATTCGTCGTGGTGTATTACCTGATTGCCCCCAGTTTTGCCCGTACCAGACATAAGAGTTGGCATTACCAATATTCTCATAACTGTTATCGCAACACCCCGCAACAAATTCTGACATACCCTCCCAGGCCTCGTCCAGATTGTGTGCCTCTGGCCCATTATCAGCGAGGAAGAAGATAAAGGTGTTGTCATATTCATCTATCTCTTTCAGGTGCGCGATCAATTTACCGATATAAACATCAAGGTCGTCAACCATGGCTGCGTATATTTCCATCAGCTTCGACTGGTATTTTTTCTCATCATCCGTTAATGAATCCCAACCCGCTTCATCAGAAAAATGAGGGAAAGCCTTTACCTCTTGTTCGATTAACCCGAGATCTTTCAGGCTTTGTAATCGTCTGGCTTTGAGTGCCTCATAACCGTCATCGTATACACCCTTGTATTTGGCAATGGATTGTTGTGGTGCCTGCAGTGGCCAGTGCGGCGAGGTGTAAGCCAGATAGGAAAAAAATGGTTTGCCATCATCACGTCCCTGGTCGATGTATTCGATCATTCGCTCGGTATAAAAACGTGTGCTGTAAAAATCCTCTGGTAGTGAATCAAGCTGCTTGCCACCTTCGCGGTAAATTGCTTTATCAGGTCCGAAAATCTGCAGCATATTTGAGAAGGCCCCAGCACCACCCTGTGCCATGATAAAAGATCTATCGAAACCCCTGGCGACGGGACTCGTTTCCTCGGTCAAGCCAAGATGCCACTTACCTGTCATGTAAGTGTGATAACCAGCATCCTGAAATAATTCTGAAAGCGCGGCGACACGGAAATTCAGGTAGCCCTCGTATCCGGGGCGATCTTTAACATTGTCGGCGAGGGATTCCGCCATACTGCCCAAGCCAGCAATATGATTGTCTGTTCCAGACAAAAGCATCGCTCGAGTTGGCGAGCAGTTCGGAGCCACATGAAAATTATCCAGGATCACCCCATCACGCATTAACTGATCGATATTTGGAGTTTGAATTTCACTGCCATGGATACTTAGATCGTTGTATCCCAGGTCATCAACAACTATAAGAAGTACATTTGCCCTTTTGTCAGGCTCAACGTCCGCCATCGCATCTACTGCTGCTGACTTAGTTGTATCTAGCGCCGACTGACTTGAACTATCTTCTTGTGAACAAGCGACAACTGACAAAATCAAAAAACATAAAGCGATTTTTATAATAGCGCTTTTCATATCACCCTCAACTTAACGAATTGAACATACTTACATGCTATAGACTATCTTACCTGCCACAACTGTCATAGTGACCTTCGTTTCACTGATATCGATTCAAGTGCGTTATTCAATCAGACAACAAGGCAAATAAAAAAGCCCCGTAAGACTACGGGGCTTTGTTTTTTAACTAATACATGTTTTAGTTAAAATGATAGGACGCTGTTATACCGTAAGTAGGTTCAGATAAAGCGGGAACACAGATTATAGCTTCCGTAAGACCTGCCAGATCAGTTTTAGAATTGCAGAACTCCTCACCCGTCAGGTTCTTGCCCCAGACACTGACTTCGTATTCTTCGTTGGAGCCAAAAGAAAAAGAGCTTCTGGCATTGAGTTGCCAGTAACTCGATTCACTGAGGTTACGTGCATTGTCAACGGAGTAGGTTACAGAATCCTGGTAGCGCCAATCAGTTTGTAATGCCGCTATACCATTTGCCAGCTGGAATTCCTTCCTTACTGCACCGGTAAAAGATACATCGGGCGTATTCGGCAAAACATTACCCTTTGAAACATTAACAATTAGTCCTGGATCATCAATTTCACCATCCAGTATTCCGAGACCCGCAGTAATCAACCAGCCTTCTGCAGGTACCCACTTTATATCAAACTCAGCGCCAAGCATGCTCGCTTCGGGCACATTGAGTAATTGCGGAACAGCGAATCCTGCCACTGGATCGAACAAGGGCTGGAAAGTTTGCATATTTTTCCAGTCATAGTAGAACACGGCGCCATTTAATTGCATGGAATTGTCCATCCAACTGGATTTGAAACCCAACTCGTAGGCCCAAAGCACTTCAGGCTCCACACTCTGCGACGCATTTCCGGTCAGTGCCTGCAGGGCCGCCAGACTGAAACCACCGCCTTTAAAGCCACGAGAAATACTGCCGTAGATCAGCATGTCATCTGTTGCCTGCCAATCCAAAGCGAATCGAGAACCCCATTCACTGAAATCGCCATCCAGTACTTCAACAGGTGGAAAGCAAACACCCGGCAGTGCTACCGCATCAAAACCGATATGCGCGCTGTCACCAACGTTAGGACAAAATGGCGGGGTTGCGGGTGGGCCTGGTAATTGACCAGTACAACGCACCGATGCACTGTTAAAGCCTTGTTTGGTTTCCTTGGT